>CAJXUM010000070.1 GCA_913060855.1 uncultured Lewinella sp.
AGCCTCGGTCTCGTGGGCTCGGAGATGTGTATAAGAGACAGCGCCTAGTCTGGCGAAAAAACATCTAGCTTCTTGGACCAACTTATCTATTCTTCATTCCTAATCTTTTTAAGTAGTAAAACCGTTAAGTTCGCGTACTTATCAGGAACGGTTGAAAGATAAGAAAACTAAGAGTATTCAATTGGCTTTCCCATTCACAATTTCAATGGCTTGCGACTAAATCATCCATCTTCTTGAAACGCGTGCTTGGGCAGGCCACAATTGTCTCCAAGCGGAAAATTTTGTTTTATAACTCGACGATAACTTCATTTTTATGCCCAAAGCAGGGCCCAGCAAATCGAATCAAGCCCTTGTAGGTCACCAAAAATCTGGCCGCTCATTCGTTGCCTCATTCAGTGCACAACTCGTACAAATTGGATCAGTCAACAAAAAGCCTTGTGGCTCCCCAGGCGGTGGGTTAGCCAGAAAATAGTAATTGTAAAGTACTTTCTTTTCAATTTCTATCTCAGTATACAAATCAATAAAATCAAGATCAATCGTATCAATTTTACACACTGGTCCACTTGGCGTGGTAAATCCAAGCGGCAATTCATCCCGATTAACAAAAATTCTTTTTTCACTAAGCCCAGCCACACGGAAGTAACCCAATACGGGAATAGCTTTACCATCTGAATTTTTCAAATTCCACTGAAGATAAGGGCTAGTAGAATAGCCATAAAGAATCCGTCAATATGTACATCTTATCGCTTAGATCGCTTAGGTAGCAGCGTTCTATCTGTACTGAATTTCTCGTTCATTCAAGGGACTTATTCCAAATTTGTCCTTATATAACTTTGAGAAATATCCATGGTTGGTGTATCCAACCTTATTACATATTATCCCAAGAGGAAGTTGCGTATTTTGAATCAGTCGTTGGGCATGATCTAGTCGAAAGTTAATCACAAATTGTCGAATGGTCGAACCATATAAGTACTTGAATCCAGTTTTCAATTGATTGCTATTTATCCCGACTTGCTTGGATAACTTTTTTATGGTAGGCGGATTGGTAAAATTATCCTCAAGTATTTCTCTGGTCTTATGGATGCATTGTAGTTTATAATCACAAGACAAAAAAGAAGGGGGGCTTGTGATCGGAGCATGTAGATAATCTAAATAAGCATAACTAAACTCCAACATTTTTGCCTCTATTTTCAGGGCATTCTTACTACCCGTTGCGGGAATAGAAAGTATATCAGCAGAAATCTTACTTAAATGAGGGCATTGATGAGCATTCTTCCTTTTCTTTTCAAGGACTTCTTTCTGAAGACCAAGCACTTCTTTTCTGAGAAATATATGAAATGATTGCTCCTTTTTATGAGCAGGATGAAGCTGCAATTCTTTATCCTTAATAATGGACGCAGATTTTCCTAAGTGATTAATCCTAAGATCAATATACTCTCGGTCCAATGCTTCTTGCTTGATTTTTAACAGAATATTAGACCCCACTTCATAATCAGTCCGATAGAAGTGTAAATCATTTTTAATGAAAATTTGGCAATTTGCTTTAGCATTGGGGGCATTTATAGCCAGTTCAACGCCATTCCACAACTTATGCTTTTTATTACCGATTTCTTCAAGGCTATTTGAATAGTCGAATGGATTGGTACAATTTATCAGGAAGGTATTTTTCTCCATATTCTTATTGCCTTTTCGAACAAAACAAGTGCTTTTTCAAGTAAGCTACCAAATATAAATAAAAATTACCTTTACTGGATTGGGAGTATTCTGAAGTTTTGCCTACGCTAATCCTCTATGATTTTCGAAAAAAGGTAAGCCTAGCCTATTAGTGTTCAGCATAAACTTTCCATTCATTTATTTTGCTCCGTCTTTTAGCCTTAACAAAGAAAAAATGAAAAAAAAGAATCTATTCCAGGTCGTAGTTTTACTAAGTATGGCCGTCCTTTCTCCTAGCTATGCGTTTAGCCAGGTCAATCCAAATGCTCAGCTTAGTGATTCGCCCACCTCTATTATCGGTTTTAATCATATTGGTATTTCTGTAAACAACTTAGATGAAATGGTAGCTTTTTATCAAAAAGCCACCCCTTTTGAAATCGTAAAGAGAGAAAAAGTCAAGCAACATTCAAACGCAGATAAAATTTATGCCCGCGAAGGTGTTGCCTATGAACGGGTGACCTTTAAAGCCCCCAATATGCTGCTCGAATTGACGGCGTACGCCAACCAACAAAATGCCATCCCCACAAAAATGCTTCCTCAAGGCCCAGGAATGACACATACTTGTTATCAATCGCCCGATTGGAAATCAGGCTATGACCAATTCAAGAATGCAGATATCGAACTATTGAGTAGAGGCGATGAAGCCGTTGACTTGGGTGGCTATGGGGTCACCTACGCCTATGGCTATGACCCCGAAGGCAATATGCTAGAGATGGAGCAAATGGAGCAACGTTTTATGACACAAGCAGGCATGGATAGCAGTTGGGCACAAAAACATGATATGTGGATGACGCAGGTGGCCATAATGAGTCCTGATTTGAAAAAGCTATCTGATTTTTATAAAGCTATTTTAGGTTTTTTACCTAATCGAATAGCGAAGCTCGAAAACATGGAAAGATTAGATGACATCGTAGACCAAGACAAGGTCAGCTTACATGCCACTTGGTTTAAGATGGATGGTTATGGCAAAATGGTAGAATTGATGCAATATGAACACCCTGAGACGCCCGCCAAATTGCATGAAAAAGACCCTACCGATTTGGGCTATACCTTTTCATTGGAAGTCAAAGACATACAACAGGAATATGAGCGCATGAAAAACTTGGGCGTAGAATTCCTGAGTGAACCACAAATCTTAGGCGAGTTCTACACTGTATTTGCTCATGATATCGATGGCAATGTATTCTCCTTGCGGCAGGCCGTTAGCAAAGCTTCTGGGTATTCCTTACAAAATTTCAACTATTGATATATGACCTATAAAATGCTAGGCATCCTTCTTATCGGATTCTATTTCCTACCCGCTTGTACCGAAAATGAAGAAGAAATCGCTAAAAGAGCAGGGGCGGAGTTATACCAAGCCAATTGTGCGGCTTGTCATAGCGGATCGATTTCAGAGGCTCCGAAATTAGTTAGCTTGAAATTATTGTCCAAAGAGGCCATTGTCGCCACTTTACGGACCGGTGTGATGCGAAATCAAGCCGATAGGTTGAGCAAGGAACAGCACGAACAATTGGCAGCCTTTATTTCAGCAAGCGATGAAACCGAAATACGAAATGATGTTGTTGCTGGAAAATGTGCCGAAGAAAGTAGTATCGAAACTGCTGATGTAACACCTATTATCAGCAATTGGGGGATGGGGTTACAAAATAAGCGCTACTATGACGGAGATGATTTGCAAATCACAGCCGAAAATGTACCACAATTGAAATTGAGTTGGACTTTCGCTTTTCCGAATGCCACCCGAGCAAGGGCGCAGCCAACGATTGTGGGCAACACCCTCTATACGGCAAGTCAACATGGAACGATTTACGCTTTAGACCGAAAAACCGGTTGCATCCGATGGACCTTTCAGGCGGATGCGGAGGTGCGAAGTGCCTTGGTGGTAGGTACTAATGAAAATGGCGCGGCTAGTCGTTTGTATTTCTCTGATTTTGCAGCAACGGTGTATGCCCTTGATTTAAAAACAACAGAACTCCTCTGGAAGCGAAAAGTGGAGGACCATCATATGGCCACTATCACCGGTACGCTGAATATTTTTGAGAATCGATTGTATGTACCGGTATCTTCCCTGGAAATAATTTCCGCTTTTGATGAGAACTACGAATGCTGCACATTTCGCGGGTCCATGGTTTCCTTGAATGCCGATACCGGAGAACAAATCTGGAAAACGTACACCATCGCTGAAGAAGCCAAACCGAACGGAAAAACTAGTGTTGGAACTACGCGATTTGGTCCTTCGGGCGCACCTATTTGGACTACTCCGACCATCGATACCAAACGAAGGGTCTTATATTTTGGAACAGGAGAAAATTACACCAGACCTGTTTCTAAAACGAGCGATGCGATTATGGCGATGAACCTGGAAGACGGTAAAATAGTATGGACCCAACAAATGTATGCCGATGATGCATGGAATGGGGCTTGCGTGTATCCGCCCTATGGACCCAATTGTCCGGAATACCATGGTCCCGATGCCGATTTCGGGGCTCCGCCGATTTTGATTACTTCAGGAGAAAAAGACATCTTATTGGTCGGTCAGAAATCCGGTGATGTTTATGCGCTAGACCCTGATAATAAGGGAGAAATCATTTGGCACGAATTAGTAGGCAGAGGTGCTATCATGGGCGGTGTGCATTGGGGTATGGCTAGTGATGGTAAAACACTATATGTTCCTATCAACGACCAAAACGACTATACTTTGCATAAAGAACAGCCCATTCAACCCGGCGTTCATGCTCTCAACATAGTAGATGGCAAACGGATTTGGTCTACCATAGAAGAAAACCGCTGTGGAGAATCGGAATGGGAATGCGGACCGGGGATTTCAGCAGCTATTACCGCCACCCCAGCCGTGCTCTTCGCTGGTGCGTTAGATGGAATGTTGAAAGCCTATGATACCAAAACCGGAAAAGAACTTTGGTCTTACGACACTGACCGTGATTATGATGCCGTGAATGGCGCAAAAGCCTTTGGTGGTACTATTGATTCAGATGGCCCTGTTGTAGTAGGCAATCAACTATTTATCACCTCTGGTTATGCCAAGTTCGGTGAACAGCCCGGAAATGTATTGCTGGCTTTTGAATTGCCCTAAATCATACAATAAAGAATGAATCTCAGATGAACTGGAAATATTTCAAAATCGCCTTACTGCTGCTGTTTCTTCTCTTTTTAATCGTTCCTGCATATCGGTATTTCGGATCGATAGATTGGTCTAAAAAACACAGTGCCAAAATAGCGGCCCTACCCCTTGTACAGCAGTCAGACAATACAGGGTCATTTCGCCTTCCAGTAGGAGATTTTGAATATTTTGTTCGAGTAGCGGGCCTTCAAAATGAAGGTCCTGCCGTCATCTTATTACATGGCTTTCCAGAATCCTCCATTATGTGGACGGACTTATTAGAAAAAGCGGCAAAAGAGGGCTATCGGGTAGTCGCTTTTGATCAAAGAGGGTATAGTCCTGGTGCCAGACCCAAAGGGGTTGAGCATTACCACATCAAAGCCTTAACAAATGATGTAATAGCTATAGCCAATGAGTTTGAGTTTGATACTTTTCATCTGGTCGGCCATGATTGGGGAGCAGTCGTTGCCTGGAATGTGGCTATAGAATATGCTGAACGGCTCCACAGTTTGACGGCACTCTCCATTCCACATATTGGTGTCTTTTTTGATGCGATCCTCAATCATCCAGCACAACAACAACGCAGCAGCTACATGAAAAAACTGCAAAAGCCCTTTTTGCCAGAGTATAAATTCGTAGCTAATCAACAGCTATTTTTCAAGCAGATGATGGCTAATAGTCCAAAAGAACAGCTAGAAGAATATGTGGCCTTGCAGGCAGAGTATGGAGCCGCTACTGCTACTATAAACTGGTATAGAGCTTTAAATGTGGAAGAAATAGTGGCCAATAAAACTTATGTAAAAACCATAAATTGTCCTACGTTATTTATTTGGGGAAGCGAAGATATGGTCATTGCCCCTGCTATTATTCCCCAACAAAAAGCATGGATTGCAGCCCCCTACAAAGAAGTCGTATTACCAACAGGCCACGGGCTTATACAAATGCAGGCAGATACAGTTATCAGTGAAGTAATAACTCATTTCAAAGGAAATTAAGTTTTATAAACTTGGTAGATCCAACAGCTAAGTCTGGATTTCCTCTATGGTCATTGGGGCTTCTCAATGGGTTTTGTTAAGTTTTGAAAAGTTACTTGATAAACGAGAAAGCAGCGTTTGTAGTCCAGCTAATAATTCCAAAAACTTACCAGGGTACTTCAAAAAACGAAGCATCAATCGTTTGATCTATATCTTTAAAAGTAGAGCCTTCCTGCCTTTCCTTTTTATTAAATAGCCGAAAAAGTAAACCGATTGGCAAGAGGGCAAAGACGAAAATTGCCCCAAATAGCATTGGACTAGTGACGGATTGTATGATTCTGGTAAGCTGCATCCAAAATTGGTGATTGCCCACTTTCAGTTTTTCCCAAAAAAAGCAGAGCGGCAAATAGATCCCGCCAAGTACTAAAATCTCCGTTCTGAAAAAGAAATAGTAAAGTATCCCCAGGCCTAAACCGGAGATCAAAACGTCTCTATTTAGCGTTCTTTTCCTTGTCATGGATTAAGTTAAAATAAGGAATAAATGAACGGTGTTAGCCCCGTTACCCCACCAAACAGGAGGATCAAAGCGCAGAAGACAAGAATAAGCATAATTGGAGCCAGCCAAAATTTCTTTCTTGCCTTGAAATAGCCCCATAGATCTTTAAAAAAAGCCATTATTGATGGTCTTTAGTGAAAGTATAGTTTCCAACCACCAATATATCCAAATTTGTCTTGATGAAGCACTGATAGGCATCTTTCATATTGCAAATAATTGGTTCCCCACTGGTATTAAAGCTCGTATTAACCAATATACCATCGCCCGACTGTTGACGCATTTCCTGCAAAAGTGCATAAAAAGGATGGCTTTCCTCCTCCACGATCTGTAACCTGGAAGAGAAGTCTACATGGGTTATAGCCTGAAATTTTGACCGTGGAGTACTCAGCTTATCCCAGAGTGAGCCATTTGCATAATCGGGCGGTAAATTTAAGCGATGTTCAGGCAATACTTTTTTCACAAACTGCATGTACCTAGACGCATAGGAGCAACCATAGTACTTCAAAGCTTCTTGTCGTAATAGGACCGGTGCAAAGGGGCGAAAGTCCTCCCTGAATTTAATCGATAGATTGAGTTTTTTCTGCATTTCAGGATAGGAAGGGCTAGCAATAATACTTCTTGCGCCCAAAGCCCTTGGCCCAAATTCCATCCGGCCTTGTACCCAGCCAATCACCTTACCTTTAATGACATTTTTGATGACGTATCGATTTCGGTCTTCCGGATTGGAGAAGCGCCTAGGCGTCAAGGAATTTCTTTCCGAAAAGGCTTCCACCTCATTTGTGGAAATTTCAGGCCCGAGGAAAGCCTGGCTCATCGTATCGAACTGCTGCTCTTCTCCAATGATTCTTTGATGATGAACATAGTAATATGCCAAAGCAGCGCCAACCGAACCTCCTGCGTCACCGGCAGCAGGCTGGATCCAAATGTTTTTAAAAAGCCCGCTTTCATGCAGTTTCCCATTGGCGACACAGTTAAGCGCAACCCCTCCCGCCAGGCATAAATTGTCACTTTGTGTAAGCGTTTTGGCTGTTTGCGCCATCTTCAGGATGATTTCCTCGGTAATACGCTGGATGGCAAAAGCCAGGTTGCAATGGGACTGGGTGATGTCCTCTCCGGGCTTTCTCTTGGACATGCCAAAGAGCCTAGTCCATTTTTTATCCGACACCATACGGAGCCCGTGCTCAAAAGTGAAGTATTTTCTATGGAGCCGAATAGAACCGTCCGAAAGAATTTCAACCAGCTCCTTTTTTATAATTTGGATAAAACGCTGCGTCTCCTCCGTATCTTCTATACCATAGGGTGATAAGCCCATGAGTTTGTACTCGCCTTCATTGACTTTAAATCCCAGGAAATAAGTGAAGGAGCTATAAAGCAAGCCAACCGAATTGGGGAAACGCATCTCCTTGAGCAATTCGATATGCTGACCGTTGCCCTTGCCAATTGATGCGGTGGCCCATTCTCCCACCGCATCAACCGTCAGAATAGCAGACTCCTGATAGGGCGATGGATAAAAGGCACTGCCCGCATGAGATAAATGGTGAGAGGCAAACAGCAATTTCTGCTGTTTCTTATAGGTTGGATCAATTTGTTTTAGCTGAGACCTCACTTCCCTCCGGAGCATTAGCTTCTTTTCCGCCCATTGGGGCATCGCTTTTAAAAAAGAAAAAATCCCCTTGGGAACATTGTTGTAATAAGTCTCCAATAAGCGCTCAAACTTCAGGAATGGCTTTTCGGAAAAGATAATTGCATCTACTTCATGCAAACTAATCCCTGCTTCTCTTAGGCAATACTTTATGGCATTTGCCGGAAATACAGCCGTATTTTTTTCTCTCGTAAATCGTTCTTCCTGTGCCGCATACACTATCTTACCTTCCACAATGATAGCTGCGGCCGAATCGTGGAAATATCCAGAGATGCCAAGAATTATTTTCACACTTTTAGTATAAAGGATTACGGTAGTGGATTTGAGTAAGCGATGGATTTTTTTTGAAGAGAATGATGATCAATTAAAATATGAAAATAAACTTCAAATCGGTAGTAAAGAACCTGATTTATTACCCGATTATGGTTTTTTGCTGCTTGGAAATTGCTTTTAGGATACTAGGCTATGAAAGCTTTCAGAATAATGATTATTCAGTAGCAGCCCAACCCGACAATGCCTTTTTGGGGGATACTGAGCTGGGTATACAACTCAATCCGGGGGCTTTTCAAATCACTATTAATAAAGGACTTACGTTCAACACTCATCACCTGGAGAATAATTCCCGCTATGTAAGCGACTGCCCCAATGCAACAAAGCCCAATATACTATTTTTAGGTTGTTCTTTCACTTATGGATTTGGGGTGAATGATGAGCAACATTTCACTTCCCTGCTGCAGAAAAAACATCCAGCGCTGAGCTTTCAAAATGCGGGAGTGATCGGCTATGGTAGTGTCCAATCCTTACTGCAATTAAAGGAATTGGTAAGAACGCAGCAATTGAAAGCGGTTATACTGAATTTTTCTTCCTTCCATTTCATGCGCAACACGCTGTCTCGGGAATACAGATCGAATTTGAGAATTGGCTACAGGCGTTCTTCAAATAATGTTGACAGCAAAATGAACCAGTCGAGATTTCCCTACCTACCCGCCTGTGAAGAACCTATTCAATACGCATCCTGGGAGGAAATTTATGAAAACTGGATAGGTAGAGAGTGGCTAGCATCGATCAACTGGATGCAGACTTCCTACGATTATGCCAAAGAAGACCTTCCCGCTCAAATTGAGGCCACCGTTTGTATCGTACAGGAGATGGCTGCCATTTGTAAAGAAAATAATATTCCTTTTGGGGTCGCCTGTCTGGATACAACACCAGAAACAGGCTTATTGAAAACAAAGGTTTCGCCAATTAATTGGGTAGATGTTGGTTTTGATTTTTCCAATCAAAGCTTCATCAATCACCCTTATGATAGTCATCCGAACCCTGTGGGACACCGGCAAATTGCCGACAAAATTGAACCGTTTCTAATTAAGCTTCTACATGAAAAATAGATGGTTCATCTTTATCCTGATTTTTATAACCATCTCTCTGGGGATTTGGTCGGCTTCTTCTTTGAAAATGGAAACAGATGTTAGCACCTATAATCTCGCTTCCTATCAGGACATTGCCAGCTATGAGGCATTTATTGAGCGGCTGGGCGTAGAGCAGGGCGAATACGGCATTGTTATTTTAGAGAAGCCAAGCGGCTGGAATACGTTGGGTGATTTCAACATCTTGAAGGAAATTATTGACTTTTGGGAAGTACAGCCTCAAATAGGCAAGGTCTCCAGTATTCTGGATGTAGATTACCCTAAGCAAGGGATCATGCACCTCAGTATAGAACCTTTCCTGGATTTAAATAATAAGAAACGGTTTGAAAAGAGATTGGAAAACTATGAGCAGTACTATGATATCTTTCAGAAGTTTCTTTCCAAAAACAGAAAATACACCATTATTTTTTTAGAAACATCCACTGGCATTTCCGCCGCAGCAGCAGAACGATTAGAGGCGCTGAATTTCGGGGCACAGGGAATTGAAGTACACTATCTGCAATACGACCTGATTCAAAAACAACTCGAATCTCATTTACAAAAAGATACCATTTTATTAGGCCTCATTAGTCTGTTGTTAATACTAGCTGGGTTTTACTTTTTAACGCATTCCCTAAAAGGCCTAGGCTTAATCACCCTCATGGTGGCCTTCAATATCTCTGCTACCTTCATCGTAATGAATTTGCTCAACATGAGCTTCACCATGCATATGATTACGGTGCCCTGCATCATTACGGTGCTATCCTTTACCGATATCATGCACATTCTTTACCATCAGAAAGAATTGCAGGACGGTTGTGCAACAGATCAGGGTTTAAGGAAGGCCATTATCTCGGAGGTTAAAATGCCTCTACTACTGACTTCGCTGACTAATATTTTTGGTTTTTTCATGTTTATGGTACTGGCAGAAAATATCCACCTTTTCAACTATGCACTTGCCTCCATCGCCAGCGTTAGCATCGCTTATCTCAGTTCTCGCTTTTTGGTCATTAGGCTGATGAACAAAGAAGCTGTTTATCTCAAACGAGATGATTTTCAATGGTTTTATGCCTTCCATCAATCTTGCTTCCAGTGGCTATCCCACAGAAAGAAAAGTGTACTCTTCCTCTTTATGCTTGCGAATATGGCCATCATTTCTTTGGTGATTTCGACCTTCAGGATTGATAATGCAGAAAAAGATTTCTCCATTTCAGATGCTTCCTTAACCCGTGGGCGAGAGATTATGGAAACGGCGTTTTTTGGAAAAAAACGAGCTGAAATTTTTCTGACGATCAAAAATGGAACGGTCTGGGATAAACCCATTCTGAATCAAATCGAAAATATTGAAAATCGTATTGACAGTCTCTTTGCCCCCTTGTATATCAACAGCCCCACCCTGGTTGTAAAACGATATCATCGCTATGAAAGCAATGGCCGGACAAAGGCCTTCTCCGTACCGAAGAGGTTGAGCTCATCGTATAAAAAAGAGCTTGCAAAATATGCCAAGGACCTTGGCGGCAAGGGAATTATTGGAGATCAAGCCGAGGAGGCAAGGATTCTTTTTGGCTTTGCTGATTTAGACTTACCTAGCCTGAGAGAGAAGTATGAACAATTGAGGCAAATTTTAGCGGCAGAAAATACTCCAGCGGTCCACTTTGAACTCACAGGGCTTCAGTATCTCTCTGACGAGGCTACGCATTCCTTCGCCAACAAGATTTTGATTGGTTTTGGAGCTAGTATTGTATTTAGTAGTGTATTCATCCTGCTTTGGATGAAATCGGTCAGAATTGGATTCGGCGTATTGCTAGTCAATTTATTTCCAATTTTCATCGCTTTGGGACTGTTAATCCTCCTGGGGGTTACAATCACCCCACTCACTTTATTTCTTTTGTCTATCCTTTTGGGCGTGTGTGTAGATGATTCCATTTATTTAGTGACGCAAAACAGGTTCAAATCAAGTGCATTACACATACTCCCCATTTTCATCACCTCAATCGTACTCTCTTTGGGCTTTATGTCATTGTCTTTTTCTAGCTTCAGCTGGGTGCAACCGTTTGGCTGGGTTTTCCTCCTAGGGATTTCACTGGCTTACTTTCTGGATGTTTTTATTCTAACCTTATTTTTTGATCACGATTGAAAACTACCTTTTGGCTAAACTGCGTTTTAACACCGTTTAGGTTTTGTGATGCACTTGTGTTCTGAAGAAGTTGTTTTAAAATAAAAAAGCCTATCAAATCTGATAGGCTTAGTATACTTTGTCGAAAAGTAATATTCTATTATTCTACTGTGACATTTGTTGCGTTCAAGCCTTTAGGACTTTCCTCAACATCATAGCTTACTTTATCTCCTTCCTTAATCTCATCCGACAATCCATTTTGATGCACAAATACATCTTTGCTTCCATCATCAGGTGTAATGAATCCAAAACCTTTAGAGACATTAAAAAACCTGTCTCTTATACACATCTCCGAGCCCACGAGACCGAGGCTGATCT
>CAJXUM010000071.1 GCA_913060855.1 uncultured Lewinella sp.
CGAGATCAGCCTCGGTCTCGTGGGCTCGGAGATGTGTATAAGAGACAGGGTTACAGAAGTGGCGATTACCTTTAAATCTCCGCCACACCCCCTCTTCTATAATGAAACAGGTTTACAAACCAAGAAAAACAAACTCATTATCCGCATTCAACCGCATGAAGGACTTTTGCTCAATTTTGGTATGAAAGTACCCGGCCAAGGTTTTCGCGTGAAGGATGTAGATATGGATTTCCATTATGCCGAGTTGACGGACGCCTACGTACCAGCGGCCTATGAGCGTCTATTGCTCGATAGTATCAAAGGGGATCCAACCTTATATGCTCGTGGAGACTCTGTCGAAGCGGCCTGGACATTCGTTGACCCCATTCTCGATGCTTGGCAGAACGACCCCGACGTAAAATTATTTGGCTATCCTGCGGGGACATGGGGACCTAAAGAGACGGATCTTTTAATCTCGAATAGCGCCTTTAACTGGCGAAATCCTTGCAAAAACTTATCTGAATCGGGAGGCTTTTGTGAATTGTAAAACCTATCACGTTTTTAAAATTAGCTCACATTGCAAAATAGTAACATCCATATTTCGTCTACTAACCCAGAAGTAGCCGAAGCCTTCGCACAATGGTTAATCAATTGGTTGAAAGATCGGGCAAAAACGACTATCGCTCTTTCGGGAGGCAGCACGCCCAAACTTCTATTCAGTCTATTGGCCCAACAATATACCAAGGAGATCGACTGGTCAAAGGTTCACCTTTTTTGGGGAGATGAGCGATGTGTACCGCCTGATCATGGCGAGAGTAATTTTGGGATGACTAAGACCTTATTACTCAATCATATTGACATTCCTGCAGCTAATGTACATCGCATCCGAGGAGAGGCAGAGCCGGCGGAAGAAGCCACCCGTTATGGGATGGAAATTACCAATACTGTTTCTGCTATAGATGGATGCCCCGCCTTCGATTTGATAATTTTAGGAATGGGAAATGATGGCCATACCGCCTCAATTTTCCCGCATCAAATAGAGCTATTGCAAGCGAAGGAAGTCTGTGGCGTCGCCATACATCCTGAATCGGGACAGCGACGGATTACACTTAATGGGCCTGTATTGAACAATGCTTATCAAGTTGCCTTCTTAGTGACAGGTGCGGCAAAAGCCGAAAAAGTAAAAACCATACTGGAACACGAATCAGGTTTTGAAGATTTACCAGCTGCTCATATCAAAGTGGACGGAGGTTCGCCCAACTGGTTTTTGGACACTTCAGCCGCTAGTCTACTCAATAGGAAATAAGGACTCAGGCCGCATTTCTCCCTTCAGAATCGTTAGTTAAAGTATATAGACCTCGAGTACCTTGGTGCTTGATGTCTATATACCTTGTAAATTCAGCACTATCTATCCTTTTTATTAGCGCATATTTAGACCAGCGCGCTTAGCACTATCCTTTCTACTTAGTAAAGTCATTTTATAAAATAACGTTCGGATTTACATATCGGAACGATCGCCGTAGCTATTTCACCGACTTTTGGTATCGAAAGCAATGAAAAACACTAGGTTTTATGCTGAAATGAGTTGTACAGGGATGGGAATTAAGATTTTTAAGCAAGGTGAGACTCGAAGAAGGAGCATAGCCAATAGCTACGCGACTGATGAAGAACGAAGGCTTGGTTAAAAAGATGATTTAGCTCCCTACAAGTTATTTAAGCATAAAGTCTAATACACGTGATTTTCAAAGCAGCTTCCTTACAATGGTCGATGAAGCCTACTCTCATAGCAAGATGCTTAGGTTCTAAGACGTAGAATTTTCGACTTGCTATCATTTTTTGAGTTTTAGTTCTTTGAAGTTGTAACCTCTTTGGGAAATAGATCGTCTAGTCAGTGTATTGTACGAAATCACCCGACTATCACACAGAAAGTGTCCTTAAACAATCTGCATAACTGTACACAATTAATTAAAGACAATACCCGACTGGCAAGATGATCGTTTTTAAGGATGCTGAGCAAGGGGTGAAGTAATTTTTTTACTTCACCCCTACTTATTCTCCGTTCTTCCCTGTTTCACTTCTATCGAACTTCTATTTATTCATCCCTACTACCTTGGCTTTAACTGAATAAAGCCAGGTAGTAATGTGCTTTGCACAGTCAAAACCACTTGAACCATGGAATGGAAAGCCAATGCTTTTAGATTATTGTATGTGTTGTTCTTGCTATTGACTTATGTATTTTTATTTTCGATTCCTTATTTATGATGACCTTATGAATACGCCCATTGTAAATACTACCTTCCGCTTCGTCAAGCGACTGTATCAGCAATACCTTCCCGAAGGTTTTGATCAATTCCAATTGGATCAGGCTATGATTCAAAAAAACAAATGGGTCAGTAAGGGCTTACAAGCCCAACTTTCCGATGAGGAAATAGAAGTCCTGGCCTTGACGGCACTCTTGGCAAGAATAAGCATGATTGATAACAGGCAGAGTGTCTCTGCCAGTAAGCTCATCGCTGAACGTTTTCTGGCAGAGCAAAACTTTCCAAGCAAACGCATATTGTCACTCCTACATGCGATTGATGTAGTCCACAAAAAAGCGACGCCTTGTCAGCATTGGGAACGTATTCTAATGGGCGATTTATTTGAAGAGATTGGAGATGTTTGGCCATAGCTTAAATAAAAAGTGCCTCTCAAAAAAGAGGCACCACTAATGAACAGAATCCCATGAAACGAAATAAACGCCGTTAATATATTTTAAGGGCCTAACAGAAGGCCTTTTCTTATCGAACTCTCTAATAATCTAACACTTAGCTCCACTAAAAAGTTGACTCCGTGATCGATTTTGATTGTAAAAAACGGCTGTAAAAGTTTCTTAATTCCGGTGAGTGGTCGATTTCAAAAATGCATACGTATAACCACTTTGAAATCAATAATATTGTATTAGCTTAGCAAAAATCAGACGGATACAAGCTCCTCTCAGACCAAGCCTAGTACTCACTCGATAAAAAACAGTCTCTTCTCAGTTATGCTAAGAATTGAAAGGGGAATACTTCGAGCCTGAGAAAATAGTCCCAGCCTTTCCTAGAGAGATTTGGAAAAACGATACCCATGAAGTCGATGGTGATATTCTGGATAAAAGCAAAGAAGAAATCACATAAATCGGACAAATCACCTTCGATGATAGAAGAAGCGCCTCTCTTACCGCATAAATTATTTAGTATTGGACAAAGAATAAGATCTTAGAAGGTTTATCTTTAGCGGATTATTAGTCAGCTTCAATACGATTTAAAGCATGCCACATTTAGAAACATTTCATGAGACCAGCGATGGACACAAATTGTATCTCCAAGCTTGGGAGCCAGAAACGGAACGCAAAGCAGCAGTTCTAGTCGTCCACGGTTTAGGAGAACACAGCGGTCGATATACCCACCTAGCCGAATTCCTAAACCAGCATGGTATTGCAGTCTATTCCTTCGATGGCCGTGGTCATGGTAAATCATCTCTACCCAAAGTAACCGCCTATTTTGATCGTGCAGCACACTATGTCAAAGATGTAGATGATCTCTATCAGAAGATGAGATCCTATGTAGGAGAGACACCCTGTTTCTTGTTGGGACATAGTATGGGTGGGGGCATTGTAGCACAATATGTATTGAAATACAAACCTACTACGGCCGGAGTATTACTGAGCGCTCCCGCCTTGGTAGCTGGCGATGACATTTCTCCTATCTTGATCAAGCTATCTGGTTTTCTCAGTAAAATAGTACCTAAACTGAACGCAGTGAAGCTGGATAGTAGTCACCTCTCACATGATCCACAAGTAAAGGTCAAATATGACGAGGATGAATTGGTCTATTCTAAGGGCATCCCTGTTCGAACAGGCGCTGAATTGTTGAGTATGATGGATGAGATTCAAACCAATATGGAACATTTTGATCTCCCACTCTTGCTCCTGCATGGCACCCAAGATGACCTCACCAATATAGTTGGGAGTAAAATGCTCTATTCCAAAGCCAGTTCAACAGATAAAACGCTAAAATTGTACGAGGGCTTTTACCACGAAATTCTCAATGAGGTAGAAAAGGAAACAGTTATGCAAGATATACTCGAATGGATACAAAAAAGATCCTAGTCTACAAGGCCTAATCAAGAACAATTTCCCTGTTCAATATTAATCTCCATTACTCATTTTCGCTACAAATTATTCATTCTTCATTACTAATCACATTTATGTCTTCACTACAAATTAACAACCTGTTCTCCATCAAAGATAAAACCGTATTAGTCACTGGTGGCTCCAGAGGTATCGGCTTGATGATTGCTGAAACCTTTGTAGAAAACGGTGCCAAAGTATATATTTCCTCTCGAAAAGCAGCCGTATGTGAAGCAGTAGCGGAAGCGCTTTCTCAAAAGGGAATCTGCATTGCCGTACCCGCCGACTTATCGACAGAAGAAGGTAGGAATACCCTCGTCAGTAAGCTGAATGCCGATGAGGACTCACTCGATGTATTAATCAATAATGCAGGAGCCAACTGGGGGGCACCTTTCGAAGATTATCCAGAATCGGGCTATGATAAAGTGATGGATTTGAATGTCAAATCAATATTCTTCCTCACCAAAGAACTACTTCCTCTTTTGATGAAAAGTGCTTCTTTGGAAACCCCAGCGCGCATTATCAATGTTGGATCAATTGACGGTATTCGAGTTTCTACGATGGATAATTCGGCCTATGGCGTTAGTAAAGCCGCCGTTCACCATCTCACCAAAATCCTCGCTATAAAAATGGCAGGAAAAGGAATTACCGTAAATGCGATTGCTCCCGGTCCATTCCCCAGCAAGATGACGGAATCAATGCTCAATACCTTTCAACAACATGTAGAAAAAGCGAACCCGATGAGACGAATCGGTGTTCCAGGTGACATGGGTGGTATTGCTGTTTTCTTAGCTTCAGCGGCAGGTTCTTTCCTAAATGGTACGGTTATTCCTGTAGACGGAGGCATGCACTTAAATGCTATCATGTAAACATACGAGCTTGTTCCATACTATCTCTGGACAAAGAGAGAAGTCAGAGGCCAGACGACAGAGGAGAGATAGGCTAGATACAAGCCAATGGACCACTTCGGCAGTCTCGCTTCTGTCTTCTAAATGTCTAGTAACATAAGCCTGTTTGCCCAAAATGCGCTAACAGACTTAGTATCATTTAAATAAAACCAATGAATCGACTTCTTGTACTATGTGCGGGTTTTTGCTTACTATTTACCGCTTGCACCACAGATACGGCCAAAGATGCTACTACTGAAAAGGATAGTGGTATCAGCACCACTTTTAATCAGATGCTTGAGGACTACTATGAGGAAGACCTAAAGTTGAATCCGATGAAAGCGACCATGGCTGGTGATAATCGCTACAACAATAGTTTTCCCAATAGTTTATCCGATGAACACCAAGCCGCTACCAAAACTTATTATACCAATTTCTTGAATCGCCTAACGCAATTCAAGAACGAAGACCTGAGTGAAAGCGAGCAAATGAGCAAAGCCATTCTCAAATGGGAATGTGACATCAATCTCGACCGACTAACCTATCGCCAGGATTTGTTTCCGATCGACCAAATGTGGTCCGTCAATCTTATGATGGGACAACTCGCCAGTGGAGCCAGTGCACAGCCTTTTAAGACCGTAAAGGATTATAATGATTGGATGGAGCGCTTAGAAGGTTATTTAACGTGGATGGAATCGGCGGAAAATAAAATGAAGGCAGGTGTTGAATTGGGCTATGTATTACCCAAATCATTAATCCTCAAAGTAGTCCCGCAATTAGAAGCGTTAACCGGTAAAAACATTGAGCAGCATTTGTTTTACAGCCCTATCAAAAACTTCCCTGATGGTTTTTCGGATGTAGATCGAGAATCGCTTAAGGCGGCTTACACCGAGATGATTAGCGATAAGATCGTACCTGCTTACCAAAGTTTGTATGACTTCATGCGTACAGAGTACCTAGCAGCGGGCCGATCCTCCAGTGGTATTGCGGCGATTCCGGACGGGGAAGCCTACTACAAACACCAAATCAAGACCTATACGACCACGAATATGACAGCTGATGAAATCCATCAACTGGGCTTGAGTGAGGTGGCCAGGATTTTGAGTGAAATGGAAAAGGTAAAAGCAGAAGTGGGTTATACGGGCGATTTGAAATCCTTTTTTGACTACGTAAGAAACAAAAAGGAACTCATGCCTTTCGAGGATCCACAAGAAGTATTGGATAATTTCAATACCATTCATGAAAGAATGAAGCCGCAATTGGAGCAATTATTTGATTTAAAACCTAAGACGCCATTTGAGGTACGTCGGACCGAAGCATTCAGAGAAAACTCCGCCAGTGCGGAATACAATCCGGGTTCATTGGATGGTACACGCCCTGGGATATTCTATACGCCCATTCCAGATGCAACCAAGTACAATACCTATTCGGATGAGTCACTCTTCCTACACGAAGCTATACCGGGTCATCACTATCAAATTTCGCTCACACAAGAAAGTGAGATAATGCCTGGATTTAGAAAGACCCTCTGGTACAGTGGCTATGGCGAAGGCTGGGCTTTGTATACCGAGTCTTTGGGCAAAGAACTGGGTTTATATACCGATCCTTATCAATACTTCGGCATGTTGGGCGCGGAGATGCATCGCGCCATCCGCTTGGTAGTAGATACGGGCATACATTCCAAAGGTTGGTCAAGAGAAAAAGCGATACAATACTCGCTAGATAATGAAGCTGAAAGCGAAGCAGGAATTATTTCTGAGATCGAACGCTACATGGCTAATCCCGGACAAGCATTGTCCTATAAAATTGGGCAATTAAAAATCAGAGAACTCCGAGCAAAAGCCAAGGAAGCCTTAGGTGACCAGTTTGATATTCGCCAATTCCACAATCAAGTATTGGAAACGGGTTGTGTGCCCTTGGCTTTATTGGAAGATAAAATCAACAATTGGATTGCGGCTAGTAAATAACCTTTACCGCTAGGATGAAAGCTTACACCAATGATGAAATAGCGGCTTATTACGATACCACGGAAGTACATTATAAGCGAGGCTGGGACCTACGGCATAGCCTGGCTATGCACTATGGTTATTGGGATGAAAAGGCGACTACTTTCCGCGCTTCCTTAGGGCGAATGAATGAAGCCTTGGCTACCTTTGGTGGCCTTTCCAAGGAAGACAAAGTACTAGATGCCGGTTGTGGCATCGGTGGTACAAGCATTTTCTTAGCGGATACATTGGGCTGCCACGTGACGGGGATTACCTTGAGTCAGCAGCAAGTAGAAACCGCACGAGGCCATGCAGCCACAAAAGGGGTGCAAACGCTTACCCGCTTTGAACAGGCCGATTTTCGATCTACTCCTTTTCCAGCTGAGACCTTCGACGTGGTTTGGGCATTGGAAAGCGCTGTGTATGATCCCGAAAAAGCCGATTTCTTCAAAGAAGCATACCGCTTATTGCGCCCTGGTGGTCGACTCGTCATGGGCGAATACATTAAGTCTCCACAGCCGATGAAGCCGAGGGATAAACGTATCTTCCATCGCTGGTTGGATGCCTGGGCCATCCATGACTTAAGTACATTAGAACACCTGGCAGCAGTGGCGGAGCAGCAAGGCTTTGAAGGGATCAAAACCGATAATATTACGCCTGCTATCCGGAAATCTTCGTGGCGGATGTTCTATGGTTCATTGTTTTTGACCGTACTCTCAGCGGGCTATCGGCTCTTCAATCCGAAGGTGAGCCATTTTGCCGATAATCATCATAAAGGGCTCCGGTATCAATATCCTGCGCTCCGGCGTGGTTTGTGGCAGTATTACTTTATTTGCTTGCGAAAAAGCTAGGCTAAGACTTCAGAAGTTTCTCCAGTCCTAGCTTGAGAAAACTGCTGAAGTCTAAACTCGAAAAATCACCTTACAAATGAAAGCATACATCCTTTTCCTATCACTCCTAATCCTCCCCTTTATGAGCACCGCACAATCGGAAGCCTACCTCCAAAAGAAAGCAGAGAAACTCGCCCAAAAAAGCCCCTTCGAAAAGATTGTTGATCGCGAACTACCTGCAACGATTGAGTATGAAGACGAATCTATTATCGCATTTATCCCCTTACGAAAACAAGCGCCCGTTCACATCCTGATCGTACCCAAGAAACGCATCCCCACCCTCAACGATCTCACCGATGAAGATGAGGCTATTATCGGCAAAATGTTTCGAGTAGCGCAGCGCTTAGCCAAGGAAAAGGGAATAGCAGAGACCGGGTTTCGCACCAGTTTCAATAACAATGAGGATTCAGGTCAATCGGTATTTCACTTACACATGCATTTGCTGGGCGGCAAAAAATTAGGGCCGATGGTGGCTCAGGACTACGTAGATGAAAGGAAGAAAAAATAATGCCCTCTTTTCTTACCGTAAAATCCTTCATAAGAAGCTTGGCATAAGAATTGCAGATTTCTAGAGAAATAACGATCTTTCAATCTGAGTAACTCGTGAGTAGATAGTTATAGGCTCTTTTAGATCAATGCTTATTTCTCCAATTTCTCGTAAGCGTCTAAATCAAAAACTCGACTTTCGATTAACATCTTAAAACCTCAACCCATATGCAATCAACCGCTAAGACCCCAGCAGATTATTTAGCAGAACTTCCCGAAGAACGGAAAGAAGCCATGGAAAAACTTCGCCAGGTGATCCTCGATAATTTACCAGAAGGATTTGAAGAATGTATGAATTATGGGATGTTAGGCTATGTCGTTCCTCACTCTATTTACCCCGATGGTTATCACTGCGACACCAAGCTGCCCCTTCCCTTCATGAATCTCGCTTCACAGAAGAACTTTATTGCCGTTTATCACTCCGGTGTATATGCCAATGAAGACTTGCTACATTGGTTTCAGGAAGAATACGGTAAACGTGTAAAAACGAAACTGAATATGGGCAAAAGCTGTATTCGCTTTAAGAAGATGGCCACTATCCCTTATGATTTGATTGGCGAACTTGCCACTAAGCTGACGGTACAGGAATGGATCGATACTTATGAGTCGCAAATCAAGCAATAGACTGGCTAAAGTTCTATTTCTATCGGAATCTCTTTTCGGGTAAATAACCTAGCCTTGCTAAATCCTTCTCTCCGAGGATGGGCAGAAAGGATTCATCTTTTAAGAGGATGTTCCGATTGGTAATGGGCAGTACATCCCGGAAGTAATGATCCGTTAAAATGATTCCTTTACGAAGCTTAATATCCGTTAGAAAGGCTTGAATAATATCCTTATACAGGGGCTCAATCATAGAGAAGGGCTCATCCAATAGTAGAAAAGGGTGCGGAGCATGCGCTAGCAATAATAACTCCAAGTACCGCCTCTCCCCTATTGACAATTGCCCGACTCGTTGGTTTTCAATTTTAGCGATGCGTGGTGCGTAAAAAACTTTATCCTGTAATTCTCCGGCCTCTAAAAACAAAGGAATCACTTGCCTCACTTTTTTATATTGCGGTAGAAATGAGAATTGTGGTAAATAGCCGATTTGTTGCTGCCCAATAACGTGCTTGGGTGCAAAGGTTTTACCATCAATGGTACCCACAATACGATCCGCTTGCAGTGTTCCAAATAAGATTTTCAGCAAACTAGATTTACCGCTGCCATTACGCCCAAAAACGCCCAGTATCTCACCTGTTTTAATTTCCAGTGAAGCGTCCATAAAAAGTCGCTTTGCGCCAAAGGTTTTCGAAACCGCTTGTATCTTCAAATGAGCCATAGGAATAATGCACTGATGAATAAAACCGGAATCGATATAACTGTATTAATCCCAACGACTAGCAATGCCAGTCGCCATTTGGTCCAGCCCAAATTGTAATAAAAGTAGTATTCGTTCTTTTTGAAGTATTGGAAACAAAGCAAACCTATTCCTACTCCAAGGGTACAGAATATGAATCCCCCCCACAAGATGGAGGTATAAATACTTACGATGACCGATATCCCGAGGCTATAGAAGGACACATCCGTATAATATTTCAATAATGCGCCGATGTTTTTCATCTATTTGATCAATAATTTGTCGTGTATCGCCAAGTTAAAGCCCCTTTTCCGCTATAAATAACCCATTAACCTTTCATTGGCCTATTTAACTTCTTATTAGACTAGTTCTCTGGCAGTTTTTGTGTTTGTGGTTAGAGAAGGATTAGACTTTGCTGGTTTTATTAAACCCGTTTTATGCCCTACAATGCTTACTTTTCCTATCTTGTTTCAAAATCACCCATGCTGTAGACTTTGCAGCAACGACTGAAAAACAATCATATGAATGAACTGATCAAGAGTAGTTTCATCAAGGTGGACCACCTAAAACTACATTACTTGGAAATGGGAGCGGGAGAACCGCTTCTCTTGCTTCACGGTTGGCCTACCTCTTCTTATCTCTGGCGAAACCTCATCCCTATCTTAGCCGAAAAAAACCGAGTCATTGCTTTGGATTTACCAGGCTTTGGCCGATCCGACAAACGACTCAGCGATTCTTTTAGTTTTGATTATCAGCGCAAAATGATTGATCATTTTTTGGGCGCGTTGAATATTGAAAAGGTCAATTTAGCGGTCCACGACCTTGGGGGTCCATTAGGCTTGTTTTGGGCAGTTCGCCACCCCGAGAAAGTGCTTAGAATCACGATGCTCAATACCCTCGTTTATCCTGAATTCTCCTGGGCCGTCAAGCTCTTCGGTCTGGCTACCTTCACGCCTTTGGTCAAAAAATGGCTGACCAGTCCTAAAGGACTTGCCGGTGCGATGCGATTCGGGGTACATAATAAGAAAAACCTCAGCCCAGCAGATATCAAGCAGTACCAGCGACCCTTTCAATCCAAAGAAGCGAGAAAAGTATTATTGAAAACCATACAGCGACTGAATCCCAAATACTATCATGAGATAGCCGAAAAACTATCTCAATTTGATATTCCTGTTCAGCTGATTTATGGCGAAAATGATAAAATATTACCTCATGTAGCCAAGACAATGACCCGTGTTAAGCAGGATTTGCCACAGGCTAGCGTGCATGTGCTACCCGATTGTGGACACTTTTTGCAGGAGGATAAGCCGGAGGAGATTGCGCGCTTGATGCAGGGGTTTTTAGGCTAAGAATAGACCCGCCAAAAAAGTGTAAATTAAGGGTGTCCAAGCATTTATATATAACCTCCATTTTTTCCTTTGGTTAGCAAAAAATGAGGTAAGACTTAAAAGTGGTGTATGATTAGACCAATTCGTCAATATTATTCTGTTTTCTGTCTAATCAACTTGCCATTTATTGGACTGCTTTCTAGATTTATATTTAAGCTACTCACTAATTTGCATTTTTTACCATGAATGAAGAACTGCGCGAAAAGGCCAAGAAAAAAGTGGACGCCAAAATGGCATTCTATATCTGTGCTATCATTTTTACCTTTGTTAGTGTTTTGTTGTTAATGCTGAGTTTTCAGCTAACGGCTGCTGGTTTTTGGTTGAGGTTTCCAATACCCATTTTAATAATGGTGCTGGGCATTCTTTACCTTTCTGCCTTTGGCTTGCCCACTACGGGAGCGCTTTCCGAGGACTGGCAAGAGGATGAAATCGAAAAAGAGATGATTAAACTCTACCGGCAAAGGAAGGCCCAACTTCCGCCAGTAGAAGAGTTATCAGAAACAGAAGTTTTAGAGTTGAAAGAGCTGGAGCGCCTCAAGAAGAAGTGGGATTGGGGTGAGGATTATGTCTAAGATTTATTTTCTATCCTCCTTTTAGCGGTTCTTTTGCAGCACAGAATGGGAAATCTAACGCATAATGCGATGAGTGATTTGTATAGTCTCTGTCTCTTATACACATCTGACGCTGCCGACGAAGAGGATAGTGTAGAT
>CAJXUM010000072.1 GCA_913060855.1 uncultured Lewinella sp.
CGAGATCAGCCTCGGTCTCGTGGGCTCGGAGATGTGTATAAGAGACAGCACTTAAGGCCAATTGCTTCGTTCCTGCATGGACCAGTTCGCTGAAGCCAGCAATGACTCCCAATTGGAAGGAAGATGAGTCGATGTCGTGATCGGTGGTGGGCTGGCATGAGAAGAGGATCGAGACCAGCAAGAGGACTAGGAGGATTCGGTTGCTCATACGTTTAAACTGAAGTGAGTTAATTTGTGTCCAAGCACGGGGTGCGCTCATTGCAAGTACTCCCTAATTCGCAGCTGCCTGTTCTGGTGTTTGCCGGGTAGGATTCCACCACCTTCAACTTCACAGGAGATACTGCTGAATGGCTTCGGCTTGGGTATACTGTATTTGAAGAAGGGCTGGATTCCCCAGCCACTTCAACTTCAGAAAGCCAGCAAAAAAATGAACGCTACGGGCGAATCACAATCAAGCGTTTCGTCGCGATGGTTTTACCCTTGTCGTTACTTAAACTATATAAATATGTACCTTTTCTTAAGGAAGAAATATCAACTTTCTCGGTGCGAATTCCATTAACATGGTATTGATCCTTCCAGATTTCTACCCCTAGGATATTATAAATTCTGAGCGTATAATTACCGGGTTTGAGATTGGAAAACTCAAAGCGAACATTGACAATTGCCGGATTAGGAAAGGCATATACTCCTGGCTTTAGGGCATTGACATTTTGCACATTACTGATGATATCATTCCCCTTGAACTCTACGCGCGAAGGGTTTTCACCAGCGGCATCCATAGTCACAATGGCAATGGCTTCCTTGGCTTCATCGCTATAGAAATGATAGGAGATAGTGGTGCTTTCCCCGAGTGCATTCTCCATGCCAAGAATAGCATCGATATCCACCGCTTCTAAGACAATATCGGTGATATCTTGCCAACCAAAAAAACCGATTTTTGCATCTAGTCGAACATCCTGCTGGCTCGTTCGTTTTTCACGCAATACATTGTAAACGCCTCCAGGAATGGTCATTTTTCCCCATGCGTCTACGACATCATCTCTGGAGAGACTCAATCTTACCCGAAAAGAATCTGGTGAAATGGGGAGTGGATCGGTTATTTCATTGGGAAGGTCATCAGCCGAGAAAGCATAGGAAATATTGGCTTCGGAGCTGTGTGTATCGTTATAGTCTAGTGGGGCCCAACGTTCCACTAAAGCCGGCGTATATT
The DNA here is from genome assembly GCA_913060855.1 of uncultured Lewinella sp. Lineage (GTDB taxonomy): Bacteria > Bacteroidota > Bacteroidia > Chitinophagales > Saprospiraceae > DT-111. The sequence goes on from CAJXUM010000072.1 coordinate 1,211, forward strand.
TGGGCAAAGCCTGGATACCAAGTCCCAACGGATCACTTCCACCAAAACCCATGAGCTCATACCTATTGTCGGTGACATTGTAGTAGGATTCTGCGTTTTCTACCAACTCCGCCAATAATTCAGCACTAGCATATTCATCAAAGAAAGTGCCTTCGGCAGCGGCCTTGAAGATCGTTCGGCGAGAAAAAGGCGCTTGTAAAGTCGTGAAATTCCAATTTTGATTGGGGCCTTCGCTACCAATGCTTATCTCGGAAGGAAGGTTGTCAATAGCAGAGTAGATGGTGTCTCCTACTGCAGGGAAATAGTTATTGCTGATGCTAATTTGAGCAGCCAAGTTCCCCCAGAGGATAATCACAAAACAGCTTAAAAGTAAAGATTGCTTCATAAATCGTGTTTTTAGAAAGATGACGCTTAGGGCGGATTAGTTGCCTCAGACAACAGATATAAGTTGCTAATAATTTGAAAGGTAGGAGTAGTAGTCACATTACAGAACTCAAAAATACAGATTTTCAACTTAAAAAGCTTAGCAAAAATGTTAAAGCGAAGCCGTACCTATTTTCGATCACGACTTAGGCCGTATTCACTTTCAATTATTCCCTATCCGTTTTCCACTAATAATTACCTAAAACGCTTGCATCGCTACCAATTTGCTATACTCTCCTTCTTGAGCCAATAAAGCCTCGTGCGATCCTCGTTCTACAATTTGTCCCGCTTTCATGACTATGATCATATCTGCATGTTGGATAGTAGAAAGCCGATGAGCAATGGCGATCGATGTCCTATTTTTCATCAACTTTACAAGCGCATCTTGGACCAGCCTTTCCGACTCAGAATCCAATGCAGAAGTGGCTTCATCAAGGATTAGAATGGGTGGGTTTTTGAGGATAGCTCGTGCAATGGTCAGCCGCTGACGTTGACCACCACTAAGTTTATTACCTCGATCTCCGATATTAGTCTGATAACCTTGTTCCGTAGCCATGATGAAGTCATGCGCATTGGCGATTTTGGCGGCTTGTTCCACCTCTTCGCGAGTCACCCCCTCCAGTCCGAAGACGATATTGTTATAAATCGTATCATTGAAAAGAATAGCTTCTTGCGAAACGATACCCATTAACTGCCGAAGGTCATCCAGCTTAAGTTGCTTGATATTGGTGCCATCGATAAAAACCCCACCTTCTTGCACATCGAAAAAACGGGGTAATAAATCTACTAAAGTCGATTTTCCAGCACCGGAGGGACCCACTAGCGCAACAACCTGTCCTTTCGGGATTTCCAGATTGATACCTCTGAGCACGGGCCCTTCTTCTTGTCTATATTGGAAAGTGACATCGCGATATACGATCCCTTCTTTAACTTCTTTCAATGGCAAGGCATCCGGAGCATCTATGATCGTATTCTCAGCATCCAAAATAACCTCAACCCGTTGCATCGCCGCAATTCCTTTCTGGATATTATAATAAGCTTTTGAAAATGCCTTGGCTGGCTCAATCACACTGTAAAAGGCGAAAATAAAAGTCAGGAAAGTAGCCGCGTCCATATCTCCAGAAAACACCAATCGAGACCCAAACCATAATAAGACGGACACCACTAAAATACCCAAGAATTCAGATAGGGGAGAGGAGAGGTCTCGGCGCCATAATAAGCGCGTCAGAATATAGCGATAACTGTCATTGTCTTTGGCAAACTTGGCTTGCTGGTAAGATTCGGCATTGAAACCCTTGATGATGCGAAGACCGGACAAGGCCTCCTCCACGATAGACACCAGGGAACCCAGTCTTTCCTGCACCAAATTAGAAGTTTTCTTCAGAGCCCTACCAATTCCACCGATCACAAAGGCCGTAAAAAGTAAAAGCACAAAAACGAAAATGGTAAGGGTTGGACTGGTATATAACATAAAGCCGAGCGCACCAATAATGATCAAGGGTTCTCGGAAAATCACCTGTAGCATATTCAGGATACTCATTTCCACCTCCTGCACATCAGCCGTAATTCGCGACATCAAATCCCCCTTTCGCTCCTCTGAGAAATAAGATAAAGGCAAGCTCAAAACCTTATCAAAAAGTTCTTTTCGTAAGTCTCTAACAATCCCATTTCGGGCCGGGGCCATGAAGAATAAGGCCAAATACCGAAATACATTTTTGAAAAAGAAAGTGACCAGAATAGCACCGCAAACAAAAACGAGCGCTGCTTCTTGTCCATCATTGATGATTTTCTGGCTAAAGGTATAATTGAACAGTTCTTGGGCATATGCTAATCCCCAAGTACCCTGCGGTGCCTCCATCACCATTTCTTCTTGACCGAATAATATATTCAAGAAAGGCTGTAAAAGGGGAATGGCGACTACTGTAAAGATAGCCGTCAGTATATTGCTGATGATATTCCCGCCAATCAGCGATCTGTAGTTCCGTAGGTATGCGAGTAATCGCCAAAAGCTCTTCATAAGTCACACTCGATATTGTCTGCGCAAAGGTATAATAAAAATGAAACTGACTTATAAACATTTCTTGAACGCAATAGGATGTGTAAAGAAGAGAAAAACCTTGGGTCTGGGAAGGGGAAAAGCCAAGATGAAGACTTCAGAAGTTTTCTCAAGACAAGACTAGGGAAATTGCTGAAGTGGATTGGTCGATAGTTTAACTAATAGCCAATATCCACTTCCCCAAAAATGGAGGCACTGCAGAGCAGAGATTTGGGTTTTCCAAATCTCTGCTCTTTAAATATATGTTGGCTACAAGCTCATGCTTGTATGCCGGTTTGGGATGCGAGCTCCTGCTCGCTGTAAGTAATTATAGTACTTGTATGCTGTATCTCGGCGAGCAGGAGCTCGCAGTCAAAGCCCGCATACTAGTGAAACTAGTAGCGAACATCCAATATTATATATCCAAACATGCTCTAAGCCTTGATTAAACGGTAGATCTTAATAATATCGCCAGATTGCTGGCAGAGTCGGAGGTAATAAGTGCCCTTCGGCATTTTACTCAAATCAACTTGAACCTTCTTATCATTAATGGTGTGAACGCTATCTGAGATAGGACCTGTCTTTTGAGAAATCAATTTGAAGCCTAATTTATTGATCGCATATTTCCTGGACATCAAAGTAAAAGTAGCCTTTGAGGTATCTACATCATAACTGAGGTCGTAACTATATACGGGAGCCTCCTTCGACGCCTCCATGGTCACCTCTTCCACCACAATTTTGGGCAGTACTGGATTCGTAAATATAGAAGTTGTTCCTCCAATCGTGTTGGCAGGTAAAGAGATATGGAATAGTGCTATTAATACCACGAACAATAACCACCCTTTCATCAAAGTAGGATTTATTTGACTGAAAAATTTTTGCAGTTTATCAACTGGATAAACTTAAGTCTCAATACAATGGCTTGGGGCAATTGGATAAAAGGTGTAAGAAATATAAATGTTGTTCATGGGAAAACTCATGCTAAGGCGGAGCTAGCGTAAGAAAGTTTTCTGGTCAATTGATACCAGTTTACTCATCAATACTTTAGTGATCTGCACTTAGTTTTGTTTAGTATTTGGGCTCGAGAAATGAGAAATTGTAAGACTATGAACAGTTGAGAAGGTACCCAATTAAGTGTGCCTTGCGGCTTCATCAGGTATCGTACCGTAAATTTAATAAAAGATTATGATTTTTCAAATTTGTTTTTTCTGATTAATAATTTGATGTTGTTATAAAATGGAGTTTGGACTTAGTTGTTGGTGTTGGGAAGACAAGACGAAGCTCATTTGGAGAAGTGTGTGCGTAAAGTAGAGGTGTATAAATAGCTTTCGGGAGGGTTTTAATGGCCTGCCAATAACTCATCTATTTATTTTAAATCAACTTCTTCTCTAAAGGCTAGGTGTAATTGAGCGAAATTCTTTATTTTCAATCCAAGTTTACGTCACCTCGTTGTAGTCCCATTATTCATATCTCTATTGCCTGATTGAATAACCCATTTCAGAATGAAGTCTCATAACCGAATACCCATAACGCTTTTAGGAGTACCTGATAAGCTGTGCGTCTTCGCGTTTTAATGCCTACAACTATGAAATTCTTCTTTTTAGGAATAAGTAGCCTAGCCTTTTTATTATTTGGGCACTTTTCTACTTCCCCGGCTAATATTAGCATTGATTATGAGCCTATTGGGCGGATTTGCACAGAGGATTATGATGAATGTGATTTGACTATTCAGTATGCCTTCACAGTAACAGCCGCGGATACCGCGGGATTAGTGGTGGCTTACCGCTTTATTGGGCCACAAGGTATTCCGCTACCTGATCCCTATGGAACGTTGGTGGGCGAATACCCCAATTATGCTATCTCCGGTACTTATCCCCTGGGCGCCATTTCTTTTTTTGTAGAAGCTTCGAATGCAGCAGCAGAAGAAATGAGTGTAGAGCTCCCATTGGAAGTAGTGGACTGCTACGCGCCTATCATGGCGTGGGTAGATACGATACGCATGCCTACAGTGCCGATTGATTTAGACCAAAATAATCGATATGACTTCATTGGTTTAAAACTTGTACCCACTGATTTTTCCACTGATCCTCCCTTTGAAGGCTGCAATGGCATGCCGCAATTTAGTATTACCCATCCCGATAGCCTACCCAATAATGCCGATTCTCTGATTATCGCCTGCTGGGATACTTTCCCGCAAATTATTCGAGTTTGGACTTGGGATGATGCCGACAATCCTGGTGCTGTGCAACCGGATAGTACAGTGGGAGGGGCCAATTACACTAAGCGAGATATCGTCATTATGCCCCCAACCGAAGGGCCCGATTGCGATAGTTTGCCCATTGTGACGGGGAAAGTGAGGACTGAAAATGGAAAAGTTTATCCCAATTTGAACATCAATGCAGTGGGGGATATCTCCTTACAGACGATGACAGACCATCAAGGCAATTATTTGCTGACAGAATTCAGTCCAGGTGTTAGCTATCGTTTTACAGTCGATACGATTAGCGATAAGCCCGCCAATGGCGTCACCATTTTAGATGTGACATTATTGGCTCGCCATATTCTAAATATGAATCCTTTGGTTTCACCTTACAAAGTGATTGCCGCCGATGTCAATGATTCAGGGACTTTAACTACACTGGATATTGTGTTGATGCGATTGATGATCATTGGTCAACTGGATGAGTTCCCAGGAGGTACACCCAGTTGGCGGTTTGTGCCGAGCCATTATTCTTTCCCACCCGAAAGAAATCCCTTTGATCCTCGCTTTCGGGAGGATCGTATTCTGAATAATATCCAGGGCTTTCACGAAGTCGACTTTGTAGCGATTAAAATGGGAGACATTAACTGTAGTGCTACTTTACCTTAGTTGTAATGAATTAATCAACAAACGAACCTTTGTTCGTGATACTTTTCAGCATAATTGAGCTTTTTTTGAAAAAATTGTAACTCAAGCTTGTTTGATGGGGAATTAATTTTTAGGTTTGCGATGTAAATTTTGATAATGAAGACGATATCAACTCAACCTTATTTCTATTTTTTTAGCTTTTACTTTTATGGACAACCATAAGAGGGCTACTGAATTTAGGTTGATTGTTTCAAAATAAAATTTAGAGCCCCGCCAGATGGGGCTTTTTTTTTTGGGGCTGAATTGAAAAACTTATGATCCCTAACCTAACCACCAAGCGTACTTATTTTTTTTATTTCTTTTTCTTTTACGATCAATCGTAAGGGGCTTTGCTTATTTCTTGATACTAAAGAATACCAAAGAAGCTCCGACAAACGGGGCTTTTTTAATATAGAAGTTGTTTAAAAAATCATTCTAATCAACTTCAAAAAAAGACTTAACAACTAACAAAATTATTCCTTGTCATGATGCATGTTGCACCAACTACAGAATCGGATGAAACTATACCGCATACTTTGCGGGTAGGGATACAGGGCTACGAAGGCGCCTTTCACGAAATAGCCGCTCGATTATGTTTTAAAGACATTAATGTAGAAATAGTCCCTGCTCACACTTTCGACGATCTAGTTGGTATGGTAGAGGCCGGAGAATTTACGGATGTTGGCTTGATGGCCATCGAGAATACTTTAGCGGGTAGCCTCATGTCAAACTATCATCTATTGAAAGCCTCCAACCTCAAGATAGTAGGGGAGACCTTTCTTCGCATTAAGCAAAACTTGTTGGTGTGGCCTGGCCAAACCATCGAGGACTTAAAGGAGGTACACTCGCACCCTATTGCCATTGCACAATGCCGAGCCTATTTTCGCCAATATCCACATATTCGATTGGTAGAGACGGTCGATACAGCTTTGAGTGCGCGAAGAGTCAGGGAGGAGAAGTTGCTTCATGTGGGGGCCTTAGCCAGTACCTTGGCAGCTGAGTTGTATGAATTAGATGTATTTGCGGCAGGGATAGAAACGAATAAGAAGAATCATACTCGTTTCTTGGTTCTGCAGAAAGAAGAAGCGGTTCGCTCATTAGATAATGCCAATAAGGTATCCTTGTGCTTCTCTACGGGGCACGAACCAGGAAGCTTGTATAAGGTATTAGCGGTATTAGCTGCTTACAATGTCAATTTGACCAAAATACAGTCCGCACCGATTATCGGCAAACCTTGGGAATATATGTTTTTTGTCGACTTTGTGGCAGAAGGCAAACTGAGTATAGCCCAAGCAATAGAAGCTATACGCCCTTTAACACACGAATTAGACCTAATGGGCGTTTATCAACAAGGTGAGCACCACGAGTATTAGGAGTAAGGTCTACTGGAGGTAAGAAACGAGCGGTAAAGAAGCCATTATAAATAGCACAAAAGCATGTCCATATCAACTATTATACAAGCGGCTAAGCGGATGGGAGAAGTAAAGGAATACTACTTTTCGCAGAAATTGAGGGAAATTGCAGAAATGCGCGCAGCTGGTAAAACCGTTTTGAATCTAGGTATTGGAAGTCCCGATTTGCCGCCCTCTGAGGAGGTGGTAAATGAGCTGCAGGGCGAAAGTCAGCGTGCTACTAGCCATGGCTATCAGGGGTATACGGGTATTCCGGAGCTGAGGACGGCCTTTGCACAGTGGTACAAGCAGTGGTTTGATGTGGATTTGAATCCCAATGGAGAAGTTTTACCGCTGATTGGCTCGAAAGAGGGGATCATGCATATCTCAATGACTTACCTGGAGCCTGGCGATGAAGTGCTGGTTCCCAATCCCGGTTATCCCGCCTATCGAGCAGTGGCTAATTTAACCGGGGCTACCATAAGAGACTATACTTTAGAAGAAGAACTAGGCTGGACTCCTGATTTAAAAGCTTTAGCACAAACGGATTTGAGCAAAGTGAAAATCATGTGGGTCAACTATCCCAATATGCCGACTGGTGCCCAGGCACAGCTGTCTTTTTATGAAGAGCTTGTGGCCTTTGCCAAAGCACATGAGATTCTGATCTGCAATGACAATCCTTATGGTTTCATCTTGAATGATGAGCAAATAAGCATTTTCAATGTGGAAGGTGCTAAAGAAGTAGCCCTAGAATTGAATTCGCTATCCAAGTCACATAACATGGCGGGCTGGCGAATAGGAATGCTGGCCGGCGCTGCGCCTTACTTGAGTACGATTTTACGATTCAAAAGTAATATGGATTCGGGAATGTTTCGGCCGCTGCAATTGGCTGCGGTCAAAGCATTACAGCAACCTGCTAGCTGGTACCAATCAGTAAACGTCATCTATCGAAGTAGACGGGAAAAGGTATATGAATTATTGGACTTACTGGATTGCCAGTATGATCGGAATCAGGTAGGAATGTTTGTTTGGGCCAAGATACCAAGTCAATACGAATCTGGATTCGCGCTTTCGGATGCTGTTTTATACCAGACTCATGTATTTATTACGCCTGGAGGAATTTTTGGAAGCCAGGGTGATGGATATGTACGGGTATCGCTTTGCAGTGAAACCGCTATCTTTGAAGAAGCCATCAGAAAGATTGAAAACGCTACTTTATGACCATTGCAATAGTCGGAATAGGTTTGATTGGCGGCTCCCTAGCCATTACATTGAAGGAAAACGGATTTGCCCAAAAAGTGATTGGGGTAGATATTCGCCCTGACAATATAGATAAAGCGCTACGACGTCGTTTGATTGATGAGGAAAGAAGCTTAAAAGAAGCTATTGCCGAATCAGATATCATTATACTGTCTACGCCAGTAGATGCTATGTTATATATTCTGCCGGGTATCTTGGATCGGGTAGAAAAACAAATTGTTATTGATGTAGGCTCGACCAAAGAGCGCCTCTTAGATAAGGTAAAAGACCATCCGAATCGAGGTCGGTATGTGGCGACCCACCCTATGGCAGGTACAGAATACAGCGGACCAGAAGCTGCTGTTCCCAACCTTTTTGAAGGCAAGTGTACGGTACTAGTAGATGTGGATGATAGTGATGAGGATGCTGTACAAGTAACACGAGATCTATTCAATTCTATTCCGATGCGTCAAGTAGAGTTGGACCGTGTTTCCCACGATGTGCATACGGCCTATGTGTCTCATATTTCACATATTAGCTCCTTTGCCCTAGCATTGACCGTATTGGAAAAAGAGCAAGATGAGGATCGAATTTTTGAGTTGGCAAGCGGTGGTTTTAGTTCTACTGTTCGATTAGCCAAGAGTTCGCCCGATATGTGGATACCGATTTTTAGGCAAAACCGAGACAATGTTCTCGATGTATTGGATGAACACATCAATCAGCTTGCTCGCTTTAGGAGCTTGCTCATCAAAAAAGACTTTGAAACCTTTTATAAATTAATCGAAGAATCGAATCAAATACGTAAAATCTTAAGTAGTTAGCCTTATATCGCTTCTTGAACAGCTACTTATCCTAAATTTTTTACCATGGAAATGACAATTAAACCCATCCTGGGAAAGGCTAAAAAAGAGCCGATTGTAATCGCCGGCCCTTGTAGTGCCGAAACAGAAGAACAGGTATTGAAAACCGCTCATGGCTTGGCCGATGCCGGAATCGATTTATTTCGTGCCGGAATCTGGAAGCCGCGAACTCGTCCTGGCTCTTTCGAAGGGGTGGGCACCGAGGGCTTGTCTTGGCTCAAGCGAGTGAAAGAAGAAACAGGACTAAAGGTAACCACTGAGGTAGCCAACACACAACATGTTTTTGAGGCCCTGAAATATGGTGTTGATGTGGTATGGTTGGGTGCTAGAACGACGGTGAATCCTTTCTCCGTGCAAGAAGTAGCCGATGCCTTGAAGGGAGTGAAAATCCCAGTGATGATTAAAAACCCGATCAATCCAGACCTCAAACTTTGGGTGGGTGCAATAGAAAGAATCTATAAAGCAGGTATTGAAAACATTGCGGTGATCCACCGTGGATTTTCGTACCATGGGCAAACAAAGTACCGTAATGTACCAAGATGGCAAATTCCAATTGACCTAAAGCGTCAGTTTCCTAACTTGGAAATTATTTGTGATAATAGCCACATTTGCGGCCGTAGAGATACCTTGTTTGATGTAGCACAAAAAGCCATGGACCTCGATTTTGATGGTATCATGACTGAGGTGCATCCTACACCAGATGATGCATGGAGTGATGCTGCCCAACAAATCACGCCAGTACAATTCAAAGAATTGACGGGTCGTTTGAAGCAAAGAGAAGCTTCTACGGATAATGTGGAATTCTGGGAGCACATGGATCACTTGCGCCACGAAATCGATGAGATTGATGAAGAGATCATGAACTTGATGAACAAGCGAATGGAATTTTCTGATAGCATCGGTCATTATAAAAAACGTAATAATATTGCTGTACTACAGACTGATCGCTGGAATGAAATTCTGGATCGCGCTGTTGCTAAAGGCAAATCCCAAGACCTTAGTCCCAACTTCGTTGAGGCTTTGCTAAAGGCAGTACACCAGGAGTCTATCAATCGCCAGGTAGCGATTATGGATGATAAAAAAACTGAAGCCTAAGGATATTGATTATTACCTAGGTAAGAAATTTAGGAGCTTGAACCCCTAGGTATCATTAGCTGCGAGCATTTTAAGCTGTTTTGCACTATTGGTACCTAGGGCCAACTCCCTATTCACTTCCCACTAATTATTGGTTCCTTTTGCTATTTTTGTGATTATAAAATAGCATATACATGGAATACCAAAACCTTCAACTCGCCTCAGACGATGGCATCTTAGTACTTACCATTAGCCGCGAAAAAGCGCTCAATGCGCTCAATGGCCAAACCATGCGGGAATTACAAGACTTTTTTGGCACCTACCTACCTGCGCAAACAGGGGTGAAAGGGGTTGTGGTAACTGGTGCAGGTGACAAGGCCTTCGTCGCTGGCGCCGATATTAAAGAATTCTTAGCCTTAGATAAGGGACAAGGAGAGGAAATGGGACAAAGAGGCCATGATATCTTCTTTTTGATTGAGCGCTCAAGCGTGCCTGTGGTGGCAGCCGTCAATGGTTTTGCCTTGGGTGGAGGTTGCGAATTGGCCATGGCCTGTCATATGCGTATAGCTGGAGAAAAAGCTCGTTTTGGACAGCCTGAGGTGAATTTGGGGATTATTCCAGGCTATGGAGGAACCCAGCGACTGATCCAATATCTGTCTCTTATACACATCTGACGCTGCCGACGAAGAGGATAGTGTAG
>CAJXUM010000073.1 GCA_913060855.1 uncultured Lewinella sp.
GAGATCAGCCTCGGTCTCGTGGGCTCGGAGATGTGTATAAGAGACAGCTATTGATTACAGCAACGAACCGGTCAAACCCAGGAAACCTTTTAAACCGAATCAGCCTAATAAACCTAGTAAGGAAGAAACCTATTACAACACGGGGATTTTAAGGAAACTCGTCATTGGAAAAAGTAGAATGGCAAAAAAAGAAGCAAAGTTGTATGCCAAGAAGATGAAGGATTATGAGCGAAAATTGGCGCGTTATGAGGATCGCAAAAAGGCTTATGATGTAGCTATGCTAAAATACCAGGAAGAGGTGTCTACTTTTGATCAACGGCATGAAGAATGGGCGGAAGGACTCGAAAAGCAAGAATTAAATTTTCGAGCGTCACCAGAATTCAAAGCCTATTTAGCCAAAAAAGAAAAATCACAGGCAGCGAGATTTAAACTGTATGAAGAACAAATGGCTGCCTGGGAACGGCTGAAAGAGCAACGGTTGACGGAATACGAGGAGAAATATGCCGATCAAATTGTCGGTTCGAAATCGCTGAGTATGCAATACCTCTATCGCATCAATCAACTGGGATGGATCAATTGCGATCGCTTTTACAATATTCCTGCTGAAGAGAAAATGAACTTAGCGGTAGCGGATGACGATGAGGAAAAAGAGGAAATATTTATCGTCTTTAAAGACATCAAAAGCATGATGAAAGCTCAGCGGCAACCAACGACAAATGCCTACCTGACCCAAGCTGTACCAAAAAATGCGGCGATCCGGATTGTGGGTATAAAAGTCAAAAATGGTAAAGCGCACTTGGCCATTAAAGACACAACAGCAGGTGCCAGTACAATGCATGAGTTGAACTATCAACCTACTAACTTAAAGATGATTCGGCAAGCACTTCAGAATCTGGATGTCTCGTAGATGATGGGTGAGAAGTAAGGAACAGGAGTCATTTTTTGCTTTTGAAGAGACGTCTATTCGACTGATTATCAAGAATCAAGTTGTGTTTTTTGTTGCGAGTTGCGGGTTTACGAGTTGGCTTACTCGCAACCCGTAATTCGCAATAATTTAATTATCGGTTTAGAATTAGGGGCTGTATTATCGCTTACCTTTGAGTGAAAATCAGATATCACTAAGTAGATCGAATGGTAATGACTTGCTGATAATCAATCATCAATAGCTTGTTCTCCAGGTGGTTGTTTTCCAATAACCATTGTGCGATAGGGCTGACTAGGTGTTGTTCTATAGCTCTTTGTAAGGGCCGTGCGCCGTAGCGTTCATCAAAACCAATACTGACCAGATAATCCACCACTCTTTCAGAAAAGTGAATATTAAGTCGTTTTTTAGTGAAGCCTTCCCGCTGTTTCAATTCCTCTAACTCTTTGAGTGTAATCTCCCGAACGTTCTTTTCGGTCAGCGATCTAAACATCACCATGCCATCTATTCTATTGACAAATTCTGGGCGGAAATGCCTTTCAATAGCGGATTGGTAATTGGATTCGTCGCTGCTCATATCCACGTAGCTGATCGACTGCTTATTATTAGCCCCAAGGTTGGAGGTCATAATGATGATCGTATTGCGGAAATTTGTCGTTCGGCCATAGGCATCTACGAGCATGCCTTCATCTAAAATAGATAGAAGTGCATCAAAAATGGAAGAATCTGCTTTTTCTACCTCATCCAAAAGTAAAACAGAGAAAGGACGTTCCCTGATATCCTTAATCAACTCTCCGGTCCCTCTTCCAGATCCAATAAATCGAGTGATTTGCCCCGGATGCTGGTATTCACTCATATCGATCCTGATCAGCGGGGATTGCTTTTGTCCCTTGCCGAAGAAATAGCTGGCTAAGGCTTTAGCACAAGCCGTTTTTCCTACGCCCGTTGGCCCCGCAAATAGCAAAGTAGAAATCGGCTTATTCGGATTATTTAAGCCCGCCTTGAATATTTTTACCAGGTTACACATTTGCTCGATCGCCCCTGGCTGACCGATAATATTGCCTTTGAAAAAGGCCTCTAATTCTTCCGTGTCTAGCAACAAATCATCGCGCAGAAATAACTCGGGCAGCCCGGTTTGTTGTACAAATTCGTGAATGACTTTCCAATGATCAACGGTGCTTTTATGATTGATTTTAGCCTCACTTATGCATTGGCCTAAGAACTTAATTCCTTTCCCAGGAAAACTTTCATAGGGGAAATAACGGTGCAATAGGCGGTAACTCAAGCTGATAGCTTCGGGCGTAATATTAATCTTATGGCGCTTCTCACTATAGGCCGACAATTCATTGAGTACGTTATAAACACGTTGTTCAGGAAGTTCTTCTATTCTTATGATTTGAAAAGTTTGCACAAAACCAGGTAATAAGCGACGCATACTCTCCAGTTCACGCGGCGTAGCTTCCCCAATGATCTGCAATTTGTTTTCTTGCAGAAAAGGAAGTATAAAAGCAGCCACACTATCTTCGGGGCCTTCGCCACCAGAAAGTAATAACTGAATGATATCTACCACCCAAAGAATACCATTGCTGGCCTGTAGCTCTTCAATGAGCAGTTCGCAGAGTTCCTGCCACTCACCCAAGTATTTGGAACTGGCCGTCAACCGTTGGGACATGATCTGCCAAAAGGAAAGTTGAATCTGCTGTTGCCGGGATTGGTTGGTTATCTTTTTAATGGCCTGTTTTAAAACGGCACTTTTACCGACACTGGGATTCCCAACTACCAATACGTTCGCTCGGTTATAGAGTAGCTTATCAATGACCTCGTTTACTTCCTTGTCCAATTCCCAGGCAGCTTCAGGTAGGGCACTGATGTTTTTTCTTCGATTTTTGGAATAAGGAAACCGCTCTGTTAGCCGATTCAAAACCTGAAATTGGCGTTGATAGGTAAACGTATTCCAATCGAATTCTCGATCATAGTTGACACGGAGACTAATGCTTTCTAAAAACGGAGTCTCGTAGGATAGTATCCGATAGATTTTCTCGGGACTGAGTTGGTTTAATAAAGAAGTGGCAGCATGTTTTACCAAGGCATCAAATTGCTTTTGGTCATAATAAGCAAAGCGCTCCTCAAACAAGGGCATAAAGCACTCGAAATAGCCCTGATCCGTTTCACCATAAATAACGGGAACAGGAACTTTGACTGCACGTGATAAGGGGAAAGTGCCAGATTTGGCTCGAATGGTAGGGCGTATATTTACCTCAACGACTTTTAGCTTGGAACTCAGTAGATCCACATAGGGGTAATCATCATATTTCTTGTATTGTCGTTGCAAATATGATAAAAGTACACGCTTGACCGTTTCTATATCTTTCTGGATTACTTTGAAATCCGTACCCACCAAAATCCCCAAAACGCCCTTATCCTTCATCGGATAACAAAGTAATGGATAGTTGATTTTATCCATCCTGGTTCATAATTGTATTGAAGAGCTGTAATCATACTACTAGACAAATGGAGAAGTTAGAGGCCAGATGACAGAGGAGAGATCGGCTAGATAGGAGGTAGAAGCCCCACCTCAGTAGTCTCTGTTCTCGCTTCTGTCTTCTAAATGTCTATTAGTATGAGCTGTAATATCGTAAATTTCTACTGCCTCAGCAATTTTTGCGCGGCTTTGAGCCAAGACTATTCAACATAAACCACCAATCCTTTTAAGTAAGAACCCTCGGGATGAAAAAGATTGACAGGGTGATCTGGCGGTTGACTGAGTTGGTGCATCACCCGAATAGAACGTCCTGCTTCCATACCTGCGGCCACAATCGTATTGTAGAATAAGGCTTTGTCAACGACTTGCGAGCAGGAAAAGGTAAATAGGATTCCGCCGGGTTCTATGTGTCGAATCGCGCTGCTATTTAATCGCTTATAGGCCTGGACTGCATTGTGTCTTTTTTTGACACTTTTGGCAAAAGCGGGTGGATCTACAATCATTAAATCATAGGACTTCTCGGGTGTCTTCAAAAACTTGAGCACATCAGCCGTAATGGATTCATGAGCAGCATCTTCAAATTGATTGAGTCGCACATTCTCATCTGTTAAGACCATGGCTTTCGCTGAAATATCCACTGAATCGACAGAAGCGGCTTCATTGGCCAGGGCATATATCGAGAACCCCCCTGAGTAACAAAAAGCATTCAACACCCGCTTCCCTTTGGCATATTGTCCGAGTAGATAGCGATTGTCTCGTTGATCCAGGAAGAAGCCGGTCTTCTGACCCGTCACCCAGTCTACCTGGAAACGATGCCCATGCTCACTCACTGCACCTCCGCTGGCATTACCTAATAAGAATTCATTTTGACGACCTGCGGAAAATTCAGAAGGCAGGCTATCTATGCTTTTATCGTAAATAGTTTCTAAGGTTAAACCTTTCAGGGCCTGCAGGGCACTGACAATATCATTCCGATTTTTGTACATGCCAATCGTGTGACATTGCAAAACGGCTGCACTTCCATAAATATCAATGATCAGCCCTGATAAGCCATCACCTTCGCCATGGATTAAGCGAAAACAGTTGGTGGTACTATCTTGATTAAAGCCTAAGTTGACTCGGTAATCCAGTGCTCGCTGAAGTTTGTTTTTCCAAAAATCATCACTGGGCGGGGTCGCTCCAAATGACAAAATTCTAACCTTGATACTGCCATCCTGGTAGTGGCCCGCTCCTAATACAGTACCTCGATTATCGCATACTTCTACCCACTCACCATCTTCTATGCCTTCTTCCTCCCTCGCAATTCCTCCTGAGAAGACCCAAGGATGAAAACGACGAATAGAAGCGTCTCGCTTGGCTCTTAATGTAACTCTTTTCATGGCCGAAAGGTAATAAAAGAAAAGGCAGCAAGTTTATTATTCTGAAAAATCATGCGTAAAAACCAATAGGAAATTTACTGTTTTATTGGGTAGTAAGCTTAACTTTTGGTCCCTGCAAGCGATGTTGGGTGGCTTGTTCATAGGCATAGCTTAGTTTGATCAAGGTGGGTTCGGAATACATACGTCCTAGTAGTTGTAGACCAGCCGGTAAGCTATCACCCACAAAACCCATCGGAACCGTAAAGGCGGGTTGACCTGTATGCGGAGCAATGATTTGGCTATTGTCTCCTTTGTAGCCTGCATTATCGCCAATTTTGGCTGGTGGGTGATTCCAACTAGGGTATACTAGCGCATCCAATTCAAGGCTATCCATGACGGCTTCGATGGCTTCACGAAATGCAATTCGTCGTATATCTTGGTAAGGGTCTAGGCATTGGCCATTGATGGTATCGGGAATCGAGCCATTTTGCTGAAAGTATTGCAAACGGCCTTCAATATAAGAGGCATATTTACTGGTAGCAACAATTTCATCTAAGGTTTTGGCAGGAGCATTCTCCCCTAAAGTGGCCAGAAATTGATTCAAATCATGTTCAAAAAGTGGGCACCATTGATTTTTAGACAAAGTATCAAAATTGGGAATGACCAAGGGATCCACCAAACTAGCCCCTGCCTTTTTTAGGTCCGCTAAGGCGGCTTCAAATAAGGATTGAACCGCTGGATGTGGATCATTTTCACTTAGCATTCGCAATACGCCAATTCTAGCTCCCTGTAGACCTTCTTTTTGTAAAAAGTCTGTATAATTCTGAGCTCGTTTACCCTGGGAATGCATGGTGACTGGATCAGCAGGGTCGTAACCCGCGATGACATCTAGTAGTTTAGTGGCATCTGTCACCGTTCGGGCCATCGGCCCACCTACATCATTTCGTAAATACAAAGGAAAAATGCCATGTCGACTCGTGAGTCCTAAGGTCGATCGGAATCCGACCAGGGCATTATGAGAAGAGGGACCGCGGATGGAATTACCCGTGTCGGTGCCTAGCCCAATGGCTCCAAAATTGGCCGCCACGGCTGCGGCCGTTCCGCCACTGGAGCCTGCGGTAGTATGTCCTACATGATAAGGATTCCTCGTTTCTCCTGCTAGAGAGCTAATGGTTACCCGAGGGCTGAAGGCCCATTCGGCCATATTGGACTTAGCCAATACAATAGCGCCCGCTTCTTTGAGTTTTCTGACCTGATAGGCGTCTTCTTCCGGTTCAAATCCCGCAAATACGGCTGACCCGCCCGTCGATTGCAATCCTTTAGTAAGGTAATTATCCTTGACAATGATTGGAATGCAATGCATGGGGCTGAGTTCTCCACTTTTTTCATAACGCTGATCCATCGCCGCTGCCTCGGCCATCGCCTGCGGGTTGACCAATACGATGGCATTAATACCGACAGCTTGATCATAAGTCTCAATTCGCTCAATATAGGAACGTACTAAGCTTTGGCAGTTGCACTGTTTGCTGCGAAAGGCCTCATGAATTTGACTAATGGTCGCTTCTTCTATATCGAAAGTAGGCAAATTAGCAGTTGATTCCTCCTGACATCCGGGCCAAGAGAATAATAAAAATGAAAAAGCAAAATAACGCAAAAGAGACTTGAATGGCATAGTGACTATTATGATCAAAAAAGTAGAATAATACCCCTAAAAGTAAGCATTATTCCTGCGACTAGATCAATCTATAGCCCACTCATGTCTTTTTTTTATTCTTCAAAAGCCACGGCCAAAACATCGTCAAAGTAATCAGCAAAGTGAACCGTAATGCCTTCCTTGATATAATCGGGGAGTTGTTCAAAATCCCTTCGATTATCTGCTGGGAAGATGAGTTCTTTAATTCCTACACGTCTGGCACCAATCGTTTTTTCCTTTACGCCGCCAATGGGCAGTACTTTACCCGTCAAGGTGATTTCACCCGTCATAGCTAGTCCTTCTTTCACTGCTTTTCCGGTAGCCAGAGAATAGAGTGACAAACTCATGGTAATACCTGCGGATGGGCCATCTTTTGGGGTTGCGCCTGCGGGTACATGTAGATGGACGAGATGTGAATCAAAGAAATCGGCATATTTTTCGTCTTCCGCAAGGCGGCCTCTGATGTAGCTGTAAGCAATCTCAGAGGATTCACGCATGACATCACCCAATTGTCCGGTCTGCTTTAATCCTGCTGCTTTACTACGGATGGCGGCAGATTCAATATACAAGGTAGCTCC
Organism: uncultured Lewinella sp.; assembly: GCA_913060855.1. GTDB lineage: Bacteria > Bacteroidota > Bacteroidia > Chitinophagales > Saprospiraceae > DT-111. Next base: position 7,034 of record CAJXUM010000073.1, read on the forward strand.
TCCCATCGAAGTATAGGCCAAGCCTAGTACTACGCCAGGAATAGGGTGATCATATAATTTTTCCGTATTGAAAATGGGTTTTCCTAAATAGCCCTCGATATCTGCTGCTTTTACTTCGAAGCTCATTTCCTCTTCTTCAGCCAGCTTAAGCGTCGCTTTTCGGATAATTTTTCGGATCTGTTTCTCCAAGTTACGAACCCCTGCTTCCCGGGCATATTTATCGACGATTAGCCGCAGCGCCTCCTCCTCAAAATGAATCTCTTCCTTTTCAAAACCGTGTTCTTTCAATTGCTTGGGAACCAGGAAGCGATCGGCAATTTGGACTTTTTCTTCTAAGATATAACCTGACAAGCTGATGATTTCCATCCTGTCAAGCAATGGACCAGGAATCGTATCTAATTGATTCGCCGTAGTCACAAAAAGTACATTCGATAGGTCGAAGGATATATCCAGGTAATGATCTAGAAATTTGGGATTTTGTTCAGGGTCTAGCACCTCGAGTAGGGCAGAGGCTGGATCGCCACGAAAGCTGCTCCCAATCTTATCAATTTCATCGAGCATAATGACAGGATTAGAAGTTCCCACCCGTTTTAAGGCCTGAATCAATTTACCTGGCATAGCACCGATATAGGTCCTTCGATGTCCCTTAATCTCTGCCTCATCTCTCATTCCACCGACAGAGAAACGAAAGAATTCTCTGTTCAAGGCATGTGCAATAGATTTACCAATGGAGGTCTTACCCACACCGGGAGGGCCGACCAGACAAATAATGGATCCTGCTACTTTGCCTCGCTTGATGACACTTCCCAAGAACTCTAAAATCAGATCTTTTACCTCTTCCAGCCCATAATGTTCTTCATCTAAAATGCCTCGGGCTGTTTTTATATCGTGATTATCATCCGAAAAAATCCCCCAGGGTAAGTCAGCGATATTTTCGAGATAACTTCTGGTCACATTAAACTCTGGCGACTGGGTATTCAGCAATTTTAATTTATCTAATTCTTGCTGTACAACCTTGGACGCTTCATCGGAAAGCGTCTTTTCTGCCAGTTTCTTTTCTAGCTTTTCTACCTCAGTCTCATTATCCTCTTTCTCTAGCCCCAATTCCTTTTTAATGGCCTTCAGTTGTTCCCGCAGGAAGAATTCCTTCTGCTGTTTGTTGACCTTGTCCTCAACTTGTTTCTTGATTCGCTGCTGAATCTTAGAAATCTCCAATTCTTCCTTGATCAATCCCAAGAGCATCTTGGCCCTTTCCAAAAAGTCTACCTGCTCCAGCAGCTCTTGTAAGATTTCAGATTCTGCGGAGAGCAAGTTGCTAATGACGTCCATCGTTTGGCCTGGCGCTTCATAATTGAGCTGGGCCACAACCAAATTGACTTGCTCTTGAAAAAGTGGATTGTGCTTAAGTAGTTCCTTTATCTCGGCACTGACTGCCATCATATAGGCCTTCAAATCGGTAGAAGGCTTGTCTTTGGAATCAGGTATATAGGATACCTCCCAGCGGATATTGGGTTTTACCAGAATTGCTTTTTTCTTGCGAAACCGGCAAATTCCGCGGCCCAATACTTGAATGGTATTCGCTGCAATCGGCATGACTCTCATGATCTGAAACACTACGCCCATGTCATACAAGTCGGATTCGGTATAATCTTCTTTATTAAAAGATTGAGCGAGCACTAAGCCAATGTATTGATCTTCACTTTCAAAAGTCTTTTTGATGACTTCTATTTCTTCTTTTCCTGTAAAGGTAATAGGGACTGGGATGCCAGGAAAAACGGGTCGCTGACTCAGCGGTAAAATAGGCAAACTGGAAGGTAAGGCGTTATCTAATACTTGTAATTGCCCTTCCTCAAAAGGGACTTTTTCTACAGCAGTTTCTTGAACGATAGAATCTTCTTGCATGATATATAGTTTAGATGAGCACGATGGAGGCCGCCAAATGATAAGGCTAATATTCTCATGACCTGCTCGACTCAGACCAACACTTGATTAAATATCATAATGACTTGAGACCGAAATTTGTTCAGTCAGTACAAGAAATAATCCTTCATAGGTTATTTGTTCGATCTAGTATTGGGTATAGAATTAGCCATCTTTTAAATGAAAAAGTAATAGCATAGTAAGGAATGACAAAGCAAGGACTTTGATTCCTGAATATCATAACTGATGCATTATCAGGTATATATTACGGTACAAGTAGGTTAGAAATTAGGACAGGCCATTTGTTGTTTGCGTTTAGCAGGTGTAACATAGATGAGCGAAACTTCCATCCCTCCCCGTGCATTGTTGGCTTCGGTCAACTTAGAGGTGGTGATGTCGTAGCTAATCCCAATATTCAAGGTTTCCAACTCCAGAATGGCGGTAACAATGACCGCTTCCATTCCAAATTGACTTTCGAGCTTATTGGCTAAGTGAGACCAGAGGCCCGCGCGGATAGCCAATTCATTTCGTTCTCCGTTGGAGTACCTGAAGTTGGCACCGATCGTTGAGCTAAAGGAAGGGCCTTGCTTCATGGCTACGATAGCGGGTAGAATACTTAACTGTTCTGAAAATGGAATCTCTCCACCCATATGGACGGTGTATCTCGAATCTAGTTTTTCGATGGCATTATCTATGAAGGCAATATTGGGAGAGCTGAGGTGATGTACTGCACCACCTGCATAAATACTCATGTTATCATCGAATAAAGCATACCAAAGCAAACCCGCATTGAAGTCGAGGTACATATCGGAATTCTGTTCTCCGAAGGATTCTCCTGGATCAGCATCAAGGTTGATGAAAGGCAGTGAGGTATTAGAGTTGTCAAACTGTCGACTAAACCACAAACTCGACCAGTCAAAACTATGTTGACCTAGTCCAATCTGCGCGCCCACAATGAGATACTTATTGTTATTACGATATCTGCTACCATCAAGTAGTTTCATGAAAGCGCCACCCAGACTAACGCGCGTTCTGGTGAATTTGGAAATCCCTGCTTGGTCCCGATGTGCGCCCAATGAGAAGGCCGCAAAGTCACCACCATTGACCAGGTTTCGATATTCTACGCCCGCTGAATAGCTAGTATAGGCTTGGGTTTTAAGCAGAGAAGAATACTGTTGCTTGTAATTAGCTGAAAATCGCATGCTACCATCAAAAACACCCGCTAGCGCCGGATTGAGTTGTAATGGATTGGCATAAAACTGAGAATAGCGAGCATCTTGTGCATTGAGTGCGGTCACTAAAAATGCACACTGAATTATAAGGAGTGTAAATCTTCTCATCATGAATGTAGTTTTGAAGGGATGAATACTTAATGGAAGGGTAGTACTTAGTGGGCTTAAATCCCACTAAGTACTACTATGGTAAAATGCTATCGTATCAGTGTTGTTTGTCCCCAAATGGTATCTTCGGCATCATCAAATGGATAGAGTACTTCGAGGTACCAAATGTATACGCCGCTAGCCATAGGTTGATTGCGGAAGGTGCCATCCCAACCAATGCCTTCATTCACCTCGAAGTCTTCTTGTTCGAAGAGCAACTCTCCCCAGCGATCAAATACCCGAAAGACTTTGACAATCGTTTTGTCCCGTCCGTGGACTTCAAGGATATCATTGGTAGCATCATTATTAGGGGTGAATCCTGTTGGGACTACTGCCAAGCGAGGTTTTTCTACAAAAACAGTAATTCGAGAGGTAGCTTCACAGCCGTTTTCATCGATAGCTAGTAAATCGTATGAAATCGTGTTGATTGGATAAGAAAGCGGATTAATACACTCGTTACAACTCAAGGTTCCTTCATAAGGTGCGCTCCATATCAACTCTATCTCTCTACCATTACCAGCCTGATTGATAGGTTTAGCCGTAAGGTTGATAGTGTCTCCTAAAATAATGGTAATATCATCACCTGGATCGATGAAGAATTCTAATGGACTTCCCACATCAGTTTGGCTGACCATAGTACAACCGTTGGCATCTTTAATAAAGACATTGTATTCTCCTTGTTCTAAGCCAATGAGACGGCTAGATCCAGTGAAATTTTTATTATCTAAACTGAATTGGAAAGGTGCTGTTCCACCAGCAACGCCAATATCGATGCTTCCATCTCTACCCCCAAAACAACTTACCTCATTACCGACTAAATCTAGATCGAGCGGACTAGGTTGATTAACTATTGCTGTGCTAATGGACTCACAACCATTCTGATCGGTAATTGTGAGCGTGTAGTCACCAGCAATTAGATCTTCTAGTTTATCGTTGGTAGCGGCATTGGACCACACAAATTGATAACCGGGCGCTCCGCCGGTGACATTTGCTTCGATACTACCATTCTGATCGCCAAAACACTCATTATCGCTAGTAAGATAAGCAACCTCAATTCTAGGTGGCTGACTGACGCTTACGATATCAGCGCCAAAACAACCTTCTTCATTCGTCACCGTCACACCATAACTACCAGCCATTAAGTTCGTCGCATTTTCACCGTTTTGGTTTCCTGCATTGGCATCCCATTGAATATCAAATGAACTTCCTTCTCCTTGGATATTAATTACTGTGGCTGAACCATCATCTGCGCCAAAACAATTGGCATTTTGAATCTGCGAATTGAAAGTAATAGAGCTTGGATCATTGAGTAACTTGGTTCCCGTACCCACGCATCCTTGGTTGCTGTCTCTTATACACATCTCCGAGCCCACGAGACCGAGGCT
>CAJXUM010000074.1 GCA_913060855.1 uncultured Lewinella sp.
GAGATCAGCCTCGGTCTCGTGGGCTCGGAGATGTGTATAAGAGACAGGCCAAATCTTCTTCCCCTTTCGTTTCACCGTCGTTGAATCGCGTGTTTTCAACCACTAGGACTTCGCCCATTGGCAAATCAGCGGCCATGGCTTCAGCTTTTGGGCCAACCGTTTCCGCACAGAAATGGACATTAGTTCCTAATGCTTGAGCTAGATGACTCACGATATGCTGCAGCGTGAATTTCTCTACATCGATGGATCCGTCTTCTTTGCGTTTTTTACCTGGACGACCGAGGTGGGACATGAGAATCGCTGCACCACCATGATCCAAAATATGTTTGATTGTAGGTAAAGCGGCACGGATACGAGTATCATCCGTAATCTCAAATTGTGCATTCAAGGGCACATTGAAGTCGACGCGAATCAAGGCTTTTTTTCCGGTGAAATCAAGATTCATACTAAGAGAAGTTTTAATAGAAGAAGATAGATTGGGATATTAGTACCTAATAACAAAGATGGATTATTATCCGAAAAAATCGCAGAGAGTAGACTTCAGAAGTTTCGGAGGCCAAAGTCTTGGGGAAACTTCTGAAGTCTTATCAAGCGGTACTAAAAAGAAGTTGGACTTCAAAAACCAGCGGTTCCCGAAGTCCAACGTATAGATCAATAATTACTTATTGGCGATCATCTCAGTCAAGTCGGCCAAACGAGCAGAGTAACCTGCTTCGTTATCATACCAACTTACGACTTTAAGCATATTGCCGTTGACGTTAGTCATGTCAGCATCAAAGATAGAAGAGTGGGGGTTGCGAACGATGTCACTCGATACGATAGGATCCTCAGTATATTGTAGGATACCTTTCATTGGGCCCTCCGCCATTTCCTTGAATTTTGCATTGACCTCTGCAATCGTTGGTGTCTTTTCAAGATTGACATTCATCTCGATTAAGGAACCTGTTACAACAGGAACACGCAATGCAATAGCAAATAATTTGCCTTTGATTTCAGGAAGTACTTTCCCAACTGCTATAGCTGCACCCGTACTAGTAGGTACGATATTGAAAGCAGCTGCTCTAGCACGACGAAGGTCGGCATGAGGACCATCCTGCATATTCTGATCAGCAGTATAAGCGTGCGTGGTTGTCATCGCACCATTGATGATACCCCAGTTGTCATTCAAAATCTTAGCTACAGGAGCCAAGCAGTTGGTGGTACAAGAGGCATTAGAGAAAACATTAGCACTGCGATCCAACTCATCATCATTTACACCCAAAACGATGGTTTGTACACCATCTCCCTTAGCAGGAGCAGAAATAACAACATTTTTGGCACCCGCCTTGATGTGTAAGCCTGCTTTCTCTTTGGTACGGAAAATACCCGTACATTCCAATACCATATCCACACCTAGTTCAGCCCAAGGCAATGCTTCAGGGTTGCGTTCAGAATAAGCGTGAATGGCTTTACCGTTTACGATAAGCGCATCATCAGTCGCTTCTACAGTACCTTCGAAAGGACCCTGTGCTGAGTCGTATTTCAACAAGTGAGCAAGCGTAGCATTATCAGTAAGGTCGTTGATAGCAACAACTTCGATTCCTTCTTTTTTTAGTAGGTTACGGAAAGTCAATCTTCCGATCCGGCCAAAACCATTGATAGCAATTTTTTTAGACATAGTCCTGCACTTGATATTTGTTAATAAAACTTTAGTCTCTCAATTCGGCTGCGAAATTCACGAAATTCAGCCTGAAAATCAACTAAATGCCTGTTTTTTTTTATACTTAGTGTAAAAATAACAATAATTAAGGCCAAAAGGATTAAATCTGTGTTAAATCATCTTTCACGACATTTACTATTGAGGAGCTTAAAGCTTGATCCGTTTAGCCACTCATTTCTAGCTTAAACACTTTCAACAGATCAACTTTAGAGGATCTTGTCGTAAAATGTACAGCAGTCTGCGGCTAAATGGAACCAAATTTAGGAGGGATGGGTTGAAACTTATGCTGGAAGGATAGCGATGTCAGGGAAAAGTGCTACTACCCTTTATCTTTTAGCAAAAAAAATAGCCTAGATAAAAATCATTGTTTTCTAGTGATTACTAGCGAGTTATATCGCGCTTCTAGGACTATTAAAAAGCGGCTGGTGTTTTTTTTTGAAAGAATTCCACTAGTAACTTTTGATTTTTTAATAAAGGTTATATATTTGCCACCGCTTTGGAAGCAAAGCATACAGAAAATTGTTAAACGGCCCGTTCGTCTAGGGGTTAGGACGCCAGGTTTTCATCCTGGTAACACGGGTTCAAATCCCGTACGGGCTGCTAAAACCCTCATTATTCCTAAAAGATATTAGTGAATAGTGGGGGTTTCTTTATTTCTGGCACTATCTGTAAATCATTTTAGTGTATTTTAAGGGTTTTTGTTGTTGAAATGTTGCCGAAATTTTTCTTGAACACTTTTTTTAGGTAAATTTCGACAACACTGTTGAAAAACGATTTTGCTTCACTGCTAAATAAAGGCGAAAAGCATATGGGAACCTCACTTAAAATACGCGCCCTTTCCTACGAGAAAAATACCGATGGATTGATGCCAATCAAGCTCGTTTTGACCATCGATAGAAAAACCAGAAAATACCATCTACAGAAATTTGTACATCCTGATCACTGGATAGGGAAGCCTCCTGAATTTGTCAAAAATAGTGGCCGAAATTCGCACCCAAATGCGCGTTATTTGAATCTTCATTTGAGTAATCGAATGGCCGAGGCTCAACGTATCATTTTGAAATTTGAGGAGGAAAATATTGTGCCTTCATTTAAAGAGTTTAAGGCTAAATTCTTGGGTTTAGAGAAACAAAGCTTCTTCGATTGGCACGAAAAATACGTTGAAAATCAAATTCGAGATAATGTCGGGAAGGCGACAGTTTCAAATTACCAATCACAAGCTAAAAAGCTCAAATCTTTTCGAAAAGAAATCGCGCTGAAGCAAATTACATACGATTTTGTGAAGGACTACGCGCACTTTTTGAAGGAAAATCGCCAAAATGACGATAACACGATCTACAAATCGCTCGTCTACTTCCGAGCCGTCTTCAAATTTGCTAAAAAGAAGAAAGCTATTTCCGGAGATCCCTTTGAAGATATCATCATGGAACAGCATGTAAAGCCAGCCACTTATCTTATCAAAAGAGAAGTAGACAACTTACTAAAGCTGTATAAGAGCAAAATAATAAAGGAGTCCTGGCAGAATGTACTGGGTATGTTTTTGTGGGCTTGTAATACCGGCCAGGCTTATTCAGATGCCGTTGCGGTCCGTTACAGCGATATAATCCAAGTAGGGGAGCATGTCGGATTATCAAATAAAAGATATAAAACTAAGGTTAAATATTTTGTGCCTTTATTCGAAGAAGCCCTATATTTGTTGGGTGATATGCCAATTGATCGGGATCAACTCATCTTTAATTCCATCTCGAATCAAAAAACAAACCAATACCTCAAAGAAATCGTCAAGATCGTAGGTATTACCAAAAGAGTTACTTTCCATACGGGCCGCCACAGTTTCGGTCACAGTCTCATCAGAAAAGGTGTTGATAGAAGCTATATCAAGGAAATCCTTGGCCATAGCTCCGAAATTATGACCAGGCATTATAGCCAGGTGATGAACATTGATGTCATTAACAACCTAAAAGACAAATGGTATGAAGAATAGTGAGAGCACCAACGAATTAGTCATTGAGTTAACTTATAAGTATATCAGGGAGATAATTATTGACACCAGGGAGTCCCTGGAGATGAAGCGGTACCAGCTAGCCGATGAGCTTGACACACAGCCCAGTACTGCCTTGCGATATGAAAAAGGAACTTATGTGATGAACATCCCTCTTTTTATGCGTATCTGTTTTATTTTAGAAATATCTCCTCAGGAAGTCTTCAATACGGCTTACACAAAAGCCAAAGCTGAAATAAAGAAAAAGAAGTCAAAAGCGAAAAATTAAAAAAGCACTCAACCTCTTGAGAGAAGGATTGAGTGCCAGAGCTTTAAATTCTCATCATAAAGTCATGAAATCGTCAGGTCAAATATAGTTTAAAAGTTGCTAAAAAAGCAACTTTTAAACTAAGGAAATTTAAGCGGCCTCTTTTTTGATCTCACTGGCTACCCTAGACATGGCCTCAGAGTATAGTTCTCCGGTTTTTCTGCGTCTTTTTACTTCTGCGTGAAATAATCGCAACGCCTTGGGTTGCTTTTCCAGTTTTTGGACCAAATCACCACATTCTTTGTAAAGTGTCTTCCACTTTTGGGACTGAACGGTGGTGCAACTGCCTTCAAATGAACACTTAAGTAGCTCCCTGTAGGATTTAAGGCATATCAAATATTGCTTTTCTCCACGAGTGGTGTAGACTTGCTTCATTTGCTTTTCCTTCACCACAATTGAATAGGAGCCCCTGGCCGGGATTTCTACTTTGTCCATCTTGAAAGAGTCGACACAAAGTCGGTAGTATTTACGATTGCCTAAAAAGGTAGTTAAGCCACTCAGACCGGCATAATCGGCCACCTCAATAATGATTTCCTGCTTTTCGCCCTTGGTGCGCATAATCTTGGTGATTTTGCGACTGGTTTTGCTTTCATTCCATTTTTGAGCCTCATCCATGAAAAATTTGATGACCCGACTTAGCCTTCTGCCGGTCTCGGCGTCATCCAGACTACAAACAGCCCTTTTGGGTTTCTTAGGAGGCGTGGAAGTGCTTGGCCTAGATTTGGGCTCATCGGCTGATTTTGAAGGCTGAGGAGTTGGAGCCTTGGGTTGTGGTACGGGAGCAGGCTGGGTGGTTTTTTTAGCCTTTTCTAGTTCTTGCTCAAGGCCAGTGATGGTTGCTTGGGCCTTTTTGGCTACTCCGTCGGATCTATTTAGTCTTTCTTTGGTTTGCGTCAATTCCTCCTGGAGGGTTTTATTTTGAGCTTCTTGGTGCTTTAGGGCCTCGTGTTGATCCACAGTGGTGCCTTCATTGCATTTTTTGGCAAAAGAAGCCGCATTCATAATGAATACGGGATATCCCTGATCGTCAAATATCAAATACTCACCCTTTTGAGCAGTTACCTGAATAGATTCAGATCCGGAGCCCTTCAAAGAGACTAGGGTGGGAGCGGCGAAGGTTTTGACGTAGTGCTGGCAGTGTAGCACAATTGGCTTTAGCTTAGCTGTATCTAATTTTGTGCGCCAGTTAAAAGCTGAAGCCGCTTTTGTGGGCTTTGCTTTTGGTGTAGCGGTAGGCTTGGGCTTGGGAGCAGGCATAGGGGGGGCGATTTCTTCGGCTTCGACCGGCTGTTTTTTCACCTTAGGCTTTTGCTCTCCCTTAGGAAGATGTGTAAAGACATAAGCGTAGGCGTAGTTTTCTACTTTGCCCTTTTCTACGCCCATTTCTAGGGCTGCCTTTTCCAGCTCCTCCATTTTGGCTTCATAATCAGCCTGTTTGAATGCGGATACGGTAGCCTGGGTAAGGTCTGTATGTATCTTGTCCATGGCCGTATAGAAGTCTTTTTTCAAAACTTTTTTAGTGGCTTCCATTCCAGCTAAAGTTGCTCGGGCAGTAGTTAGGGCTTTTTCAATGCCCGGCTTTACACTTTCAGGAGTACTATCGCTTTTGAGCGCCGTCTCCATCTTTCCAATCTTAACTTTCAGTTCGTCCGCTGTCATATTTGTGATTTTATAAGAATTCTAAAGAAATCTGCAGCCCTTCTAGGGTCTCCGTCATTTTGTTCTTTTCGGGTCCGGCTTCGGTAAATTCAATGGCAATTTGAATCCCTTCAATAGCCTGCTGTATTTGGGCCTTGATATCGGGATCGACTACCTTTTGTGGCTTGGGTAGGGCCTTAGTTTTGGCTTCCGGCTTTGGCTTCAGATTTAGGCCCACTACGGGTTTTTCCCTGCCTGCTTGGATCATTTCTACCAGGGGGAGCCAATCAGGATCAATCGGACGACTATAAAAGGAAGGTGAAAGTCCCTCCAAGGCCTCGGGCAGGTATTTGGGTCGCCAATGAAAGTCTAACTCTGGGCCAAAAGCTTGGGTTTTGGACAAGTCATGAATCTCGTGCAAACTACTGTAGCCTAATTCAGCCATCTGGTAATCCCCATTAAGTACCACATAGCAGAAGAATCGATCCTTACCATCCCAGTCAATGACAAACCAATCGGTACCACCAAAAAAGAAGTGGGCATATACTATGGAGTAGCCTTTGTTTCGATCGGTCTTGCCATCTAGTAGGGTAGGGTGCTGACGCTTTGGAATTGCAGCTATTTGTTCCTCTAGGGGTTCTAGTACGCTCTCGACATAGGATGGTCCTGTGGTGCCTAAGATTAACTCCTTGACTACCTGGCGTTGTGCCGGTGGCATAAAAGCCTTGAGGCGTTTGGACATGGTATACTCGCTAGATTCAATCTGTATCGCTTCCTGTTCTTTTAACGCAATGGTTTTACCAGATTTTATTTCTTGGACTCGGCCATAAATATCGCAGCTGTGAATACCGTATTTGCAATCCAATAGATAGTTCAATCTTTGAAACTGAGCTACTCTTTGTACCAGGGTTTGGCTACCGGCCTTTTCTTTTGCCTTTTCTTCTGTAAAAAAGGTAATTTTGGCCGCTCTATTTTCTGCCGACAATTCATTTGCAATCGCCTGGGTTAAATCACTCTCTCGTTGCTTATACTCTTCAATTACGCTGGAAAAGTCATCATAAATCGTCAGCTGATAGCGCTTTAATATGCGTTCCTCAATTCTTGCCAGTTGCTTTTTGATTTTTATATATCGTTCTACCGCAGACATTACAGTATATCTTTCAGTAGAAATTTTAGCATAGGCACGAACTAGACGCAATAGCCCTTTGTCATCTTCCCACTCCAAGGCCTTGACTTTATTACGCATTTCAACACTTACATTCCAGTCATATCGGCCAGCACCGTTTTGCACATCACTGGCCTTTTTCTCCAAATAGTCACGCTTTTGAATCAAGTCATCTTTTAGGCTTTGGCTTTCTTGTAGCTGAGTCAAAGAGCCCTGGGCGATGGAAAGTTCAATTTTATTGGTTTGTACCACCTCATCAATTGCATATTGAGCCAGTCCCTCCGGATCGCTAATCAATCCCCTTTTCAATTCCTCTGCATTGAGTTCACTTTCTTCAAACATTTTGGTGCCATTAGCCTTAGTCCAAATGGAGTTGAGCCTAGACATTTTTTCGGAAAGCTTCTGCCAGGTAAAAACATCTGAACTATTCTCCAATAGTGGCACCACTATGCGGATATGAGAAAATTTATTGCCATAGCGCCAAATACGGCCAAACAATTGATGAAGATCCGTTGGGTTCCAATCCAGGTAACACACATAAATAACTGACCCATGCTTTTGTAGGTCTACTCCTTCTCGCATGGTGGAGGATCCGATAATGACCTTAATAGAACCATCCAAGAATCCATCTTTGATTTTTTCGCGCCGACCTTTGGATACCCCACCGTAGAAAATGGCCACTTCGCTTTGGGCAAAGCCTACATTTTCTACTAAGTATTTTTGGATGTGTCCAAACCACTCCGTTCCGCGATCAGAATAGATGATCTGACCTGAGACTGGTGTCTTTTGTAGCTCATGATAAGCCTTTACCGATCGAATACACTCAATAGTGTATTTGATTTTTGGAGAACCATCCACAAAAATAGTAGGTGTGATTTCATCCATTTTAAACATCGGCTCATCCCTAAATTTTAGAGAGTAGGGCGAAAAGGTGATCGCCCGAGCTGCATTGAGTGCGATGAGTATCTGACCAGGTACACGACCTTTGCTATCTGCTGTATAGTATTCAAATAGCTTGGAGGCCTTTTGTCCATCGGCAAATCGAGTCACTTCATCTAGCCAACCCGCTTGCAATTCAGTAGGTTGTAGTTTGGTCTGTACAATGTGCTCCAAATCCAGGGGAACACCCTTATCATCCCGATCCAAGGGAAGGATGATCTTTTTGGGCCGCTGGATATTGGCATCTTCTCCCGTTTTGTAGTTGATCGATCGGAAAATGATACTTTGTAGGATCGGTAGGTTCAAATATCCCCGAATCACTGGATTGGGTTTGAACTTACCCGCAGCCGTCCAGGTATCTTCCAGGGTCTCATCGATGAAAGTGATACAAAACTGGGCGATATTATAAACATCAAAATCCTTTAAGCCCTCATAATCATATAGGGCCATCATGGAGTAGATTTCGGTAGCTCGATTGGTAAATGGAGTAGCCGTTAATCCAAAAGTGTTCCGCAGCTGGTGTTTTTGCTGGACATAGGCATTGAGCATAAACAAGGAAAGTGCTCTACCCGAAGGAGCCGAAGAAGACCCACTCATAAAATGGCGCTTTTCTCTTTCGCCGTCATCTCCGATATCCCCACGGACTTCCATAAATAAATTACGGAAATTGTGGGCCTCATCTACAATGATGGCATCAATACCCATCTGTTCGATATCCAGTTCAGTGCCTTCGAGGGCTTTATCTACCCACTGCTCAGCTCTTTGTTCGACAATGGCTTGATTGCGCCCCGTCTCGCCTTGGCTGAGAGCCTCCTTGAGTCGCTGAGCCAGACCTTCTTCGGTCGATTCATCAAATCCAATTTTTACCAGTCCCTCATAGGTCACCATGGTAATGGAATAAGCTTCTACCTGTAGGGTAAGGCCGATGCTATTAATAGCCCTTCCAATAGCTTTGGTGCCTAAATTGTCATAGTCATTGACCTTGATATGGGGTAGGATACCTTCGGCAATCAAATCACCTTTTTTGACCCGCTTGCCATTGACTTTCATGGCTTTGGGCGCAAAAACGCCACTAATTTCAGCGATCCACTTTTTGTATACCTTTTGTGGGACTACAATGAGGGGGCGCTTAAACATTCCTTTGGCAAAACCATCCCCAATTGAAAGAATGGCTGTCATGGTTTTACCCACGCCTACATCGTAGCCTAAAATACCCGTTCCCCTGGCATTGAAAAAACTTACTCCTTCGCGCTGCGCAGGCCTAATTTTTAATTGCCCGCCTTTGAATTTATGCGATACCTCAAAGCCTACGGGTATCTTGTGATAGGGAATGGGGACGTAATTATTGCGCTTGCTATTCCAAAGAGCGGCTACTTTGTTTTTATCATCTCGCGTGAGCATTTCTAGTAAAAACCGATCAAAAAGGACCGCTCCAACAATGGAGGTATTACGTAAAATACCGGCCTTCTCAGATTCACTAGTACCCCGCTGAAATCGATCTTTTCTAATCCAGTGCCGATAAATATCACTAGCGGTAGCAAATTTACGATCATGGGTCAGTTCTTGATTGGACAATCCCCATAGGTATTTGAAATAAAAAATACTTCCAATAGCATAGTTATCTTCTACGATGGTACCATCGGCTAGTTCTGTAATATTGATATCGGACCATATCTTATCAAAGGGAGAAAGGTGAAGCTTTTGATTGGGATCGTCGGTAATCAATAGCGGCTTGGGCTTTATTTGTTCCAAGGCCTGGAGCTGCGCCTCATATCCTTTCCGACCTATTACTACCAAAATTTCATCTTCCCTAGATTTGAGCTGACGAATTTTTTCATAAATATTCCCCGAATAGAACAAGGCATGAGGTACATACTCATCCCCATCATAAGCCACCAAGCCTTGCTCAAACCATGCCTTCCAGTTGGGGGTTTCTACCCAGTAGGTTCCCCAGTCGTTGGACCGGATTACGGTAGGATCATAGAGGCCCTTTTGTACCTGGTAAGTTACCCATACCTTTATCTCTTCTTCACTGATGGTATAATACTTGGTATTACCCTGCTGGTCTTTGTACTCTATATCGGTATTACACTTGCGAATGGTGGTATTGAGGCACTGTAAATCATCATTACAAAGCCGGACCTGCAACTCCTTTTCTTCCTGTTTGGTCAATTCCAACACGCGATTGACCTGCTGGGTGCTGACTTTTTGCACCTTTTCGATGGCTTGTGGTACAAAATGCTCAAACCGCTGTACATCGGAGACATCAATAGCAGCTACTACATCGCTAATGGTGCCGATCAAGCGGGGCTGAGGCTTACCAAATGGATTGGTGTACAATTTACCTGTACGTGAGCGCTCTTTGATGGTGCCGATTATCTTTTCAGGATGGCGATCAAACCAGTTCCCCGTACTTTGATCAAGGCCTTCGTCGTTCTTTCCTATTGACTCTTCCATTTTTTGGGGAATTTTACTGGCTATCAGATAATTCACGTTCAATCTCAGCCAAGGCCGTTTGAATGCTGATGGGGTCTTTATCGGCGAACAATTGCTGACCAACCAGTTGTTCTAGTCGGGGATAATTCTGATCGCGTAAAAAACAGACCTGAGGGTGGGTCTGGCAAATCAATTGATCGGCCTGTGCTTTTATGGCCGTACTTAGTTGTGGATCCATCTTATTTCTTTTTGAAGACTACGATATCGGTTTGAATGTCAGTCTGCTCAAATAGGCCATTGGGTAGACGGTAGGCATCTATCAGTTCGCCTTTTTGGTAAATCAACTGCTGTACCTTGGTGGGCTGCCCATCCAAAAAGGCCGAAGGAATGATGTAGACTAAAAGACCGCCAAGAACAAGCAAATCCAGGCCGCGACTAACAAAATAATCAACATAGGTATTGGCCTTGGTAACAGACTTTTCATAATTGGTGAATTTGCCGGAGAAGGCACCGTAAGGAGGATTGCCGATAACCAGTTGATTACTGGCCTGTGGGGATCGAGCATTGCCCCGTCGATCGACAAAGAGTTCGTTGAAGTATTGATTTAGGATATTGAATGTGGGAAAGTTGGCCTTAGCAATTAGGTACGAGGTACGATCTAGCTCGATGGCTGTCAGCTCGGTAGCGGGAGAGAAGTAGTGCAAGAAGCGACCTGTGCCGCAACTAGGCTCTATTACTGGACCTCTTTGGTAGCCATACTTATGGGCCAGTCCAATCATCTTTTCTACCACGGGAGTAGGGGTGTAATACTCGTAAAACCCGCGCTCTTTAGCTAGGGTAGTATCCATATTCCACATGCCCCCATAGCCTATGTAGCCATTGATGTAGGCTATGTCCGCTTCGGTATAAGGAGTGGTTTTTTCGAGCACAAAACGCTCGATTTCTTGATTGGCTTCAAACTTTGATTTGTTCATTTGCACCTTTTTGTGAAGGTGCTGTCCTGTTGAATGGTATCAAATATAAGAATAAAATTGCCTATAAAGCAATTTTTAGTTTCAATAAATGGCTTTTTTAGTTTCAAACTAAGACATGAACAATAGGATGGGGTAGAGATCTTCTGCATTACAAAAGCACTAGGTTTTACTTTGTATAAAAGCATAACCTAGAAACGCGTCTACTTATCCACAATTTCGCTTTTTGCGGCACAAAAAACGAAAGATTTATTCCATGCCATCTAACCACTTCTTCACGGTTTGAGTATTAGGATGATGTTCACCTAGTGATGATTTGAAAGAGATAAAAGCCTTTTGAAAAAGCTCCCTGGCCTGCTCGTAGTCCCCCAGGTCTTGATACACTAAAGCCAGATTGGAACGTCTTATCGCCGTTGAGGGATGGTCTTCGCCAAAGTTGCTGATGTCCGATTGCAGGGCCACCTTAAGTAAGTCCCTGGCCTGCTCGTAGTCCCCCAGGTCTTTATACACTAAAGCCAGATTGGAACGTCTTATCGCCGTTGAGGGATGGTCTTCGCCA
>CAJXUM010000075.1 GCA_913060855.1 uncultured Lewinella sp.
ACGAGATCAGCCTCGGTCTCGTGGGCTCGGAGATGTGTATAAGAGACAGGGGCTTTGGTATCCCTCCCAGCTATCTTTTACATCCGTCAAGTGGATTGAAAACTAAGCCGCTCAATGCTTATTCAAGGCTCTATAAAAGCAGGTCGAATCCAAATCTTAACTACACATATAAATATTCCTTAAAGTGAATATATCTAGTGTAATTCTCATGCATTACTATTGACACATCGCTTTAGGCCATGATCACGCTTGGATGACGGATAATGGCGCTCTTTTTGGATATAAGCTGCATGCTAAAAGACAATATTCTTCCGCAGCGACTTTGTTTAAACAAATACAAAACTTACCTTTGCCCTAACCTAAATGGTCAATAATAAATTCTCCCCAAATAACTATACCCCCCTTCAGTATAGTTAATCAGATCGAGTTCACACTACCTCTAATTCAGGCGACTAGGCTTAGATTCAATTTTGTGCATGCCCAATAATCCCTTCTTGTTATTGGACTTCGCAATGGAATCGCAATTATCTAGGTATTAATACGCTAGTCAAAAGAAACATTACGGCCTACTAAGACGGAGATTGACTCATCATCTCCAGTAAGAGCTATACACAATAATCACTTACGCTATATGTTTAGGCGGATTAATATATTATTCATTTATGGAGTAATTGGAATCGGATTAGCCTGGCAAATAGCTGGTTTTCTTCCATTCGCCTCCTCCATTGGGACTGCAGGTGCCTTATATTCCTATAGCCCTCCGCAGTTAGTCACTTGCGGGCAGGACTTAGGCGACTTATTTCTGAGTACGCCGGGACAAGCCGACACCTTTCTTATTAACCTAAGAGCTGGCGATCTTTTTAGGATACAAATGGCTTTCCAGGAAGATGGACCCAACGAACAATTGGCCTTCTATGATCCAAGGGGAAACTTGTTAACGACTAGCGTACAAAATGGGCCTGGTGCTGCTATATTACAATGGCCAATAGATGAACTAGGTGTCTATATGATTGTCGCAGCGGAAGCGGGGGGGACGGCAACAGGTTTTTACGGTATTTCCTTTCAAAATGATAATAGGCCCGGTTGTGCTAGGATCGTGAACTGTGGAGAGGAAGCCAATTCGTTCTTCCCATTGGCAGGGATAGAAGCTTTCAGTCTACAAGCTAATCAGAATGATACGCTACGTATTCAATTACAATTTCTGGATGATAATAAGAACCCTTCGATTCAACTCTTTGACCCCACAGGTAACCTCTTGGTCGAGATCAATGGACCAGCAGGTGAATTAGTCGTTCTTACTTATGATGACCTGCCCCAGTCCGGTAATTATACGATTTTGGTAACGGAAGCGACGGGTCAGGAAGGTGGCTTTTTTGGCATTTCTTTTCAATTGCTTGAAGAATCTTGTGCGCTAGCAGTAGATTGTCAAACAGATGGAGAAGGGGAGATGGCTAGTATTGCCGGGATGGAGGCTTTTTCTTTAGCCGCCACTGCTGGCGATACCTTATTGGTACAGCTACGATATGAGACGGAAGAGATTGTTCCTACTTTATACCTCTACCAACCAGATGGTAGTCTATTAGATAGCCTCATAGGTACTGGCAATGAACTACTTGTCTTTTCTTTTGAGGGCCTTCCCATAGATGGTACCTACCTGCTATTAGCTTCCAGTAATTCAAAAGTAACACCCGGTAATTTTGGTATTTCCTTTCAGTTATTAACTCGCAGTAATTGTACGACCTCCTTCTTGGATAATGGCTGTGAGGATAGTGAATTCGTCTCCATTAAAGGCCTGGCCGAAATGCAGGCTTATACCTTTGAAGGGGCGGCTGGAGAATTTGTAGCCTTTCAAATTGCCCCCTCTACCGGTGATTTTAGTGGGCATCTTCGTGTATATGATCCGCAAGGGAAATTGATACAAGAAGCTTTAGGCGCAGCTGGCGAACTCACGCAAATCGCTCCTTTTGCCCTCCCCGAAACGGGGAATTATATCCTAATAGTAGATGAAGCCGAAGGGAATAACACAGGAATTCATGCCTTGACGGGCCAACGGCTCAGTACCACAGGAGACATTGATCAGGAACTAAATATTTGTCCGGGAGAAAGTATTTTTGTAGGGGGAGCGGAGCAAACAGAACCTGGCATTTATTACGATCTCCAGGCCAACGACAATGCTTGTGACGAAATTATAGTTACCTCTCTTGTACCCAGAGATCTAGTAAATATTAATGTGGTCGAAGCCATTTGTTACGGAGATACCCTCAGTCTGAGAGGGAATAACTATATAGAAACAGGTATCTATGATATTCTAATTCCCAATCCCACAGGCTGTGATACCTTAATCAAAGTAGATTTACTACTAATTGAACCCGTCGAAAGTGTAATCAATGATACCATCTGTGCCGGTGAAATCTATACCCTTGGACGGCAAGGATATGGTCAGTCTGGGATCTATAGCGATACGCTTTGCGACACCATTATTGCTTTAAACTTGACGGTGCTACCGGTGATCGAAACCATCATCGATACCACCATATGCCAGGGAAGCTATATCGAAGTTAGCACCTTTCGCTACCTGGAAACTGGCTCCTATTCTAATCTGTTGGAGACGACGAGGGGATGTGACAGTCTAGTACGCGTAGAGCTTACCGTTGTCCCAATTGAAACCCAAATAGATACCACTATTTGTACGGGACAATGGATGGAGGTCAATAATGTCCGGTACTTTGATACAGGCTCTTATCCGATTATGCTCGAAACGGCTGGAGGCTGTGATAGTTTAGTAAGTCTAAACCTTACTGTGATACCCTTACTAGAAACGCAAATCGACACAACTATTTGTTCTGGGCAATGGATTGAGGTAGGTACATTTAAGTACTTTGAGAGTGGCCCTTATTCAAATCTATTGGAGACCAGTACAGGCTGTGATAGTCTCGTCCGTTTAAACCTCACGGTGCTACCTCCCCCTACTACTATTATAGATACGACCATTTGTGAGGGAGAATCCGTAAGAGTGAATAATATCCGCTATTCCGAAACGGGTAACTATCCAATTTTTGTAGACCTTGGGAATAATTGTGATAGCATCGTTGATTTAACTTTGACCGTATTGGATTCGGTCGTCAATAATATTACGGTTACCCTTTGCGAAGGCGCTAACTTCAGCATCGGTAATACAGCTTATTCTACTACAGGAAGTTATAGTCAAACGCTTACCGGTAGTAATGGCTGCGATAGCACCGTAAACCTCAACCTGATTATCTCCAATACCCACTTCACCAATTTGGATGTTGATATTTGTGAGGGAGAGGCCTACAGGGTTGGAACAAGTAGCTACACAGAATCAGGTGATTATACGGTTAGTCTTCTTAATCAACAGAATTGTGACAGTACCGTTAGACTAAATCTAACCGTCATCCCAACCGTCAGCAATGCCATTAATACCAGCATTTGTGAAGGAGAGGTCTTTAATGTAGGAACTTCAGCATACAGGCTGGCCGGTGCTTACATAGATACCCTAGTTTCTAGTCTAGGCTGTGACAGTATTGTGTCGCTGAATCTTTCCGTTCATCCACTCCCTTCTTTTGAACTAAGCGGTGATACGAGTCTATGCTCTGGTGAAACGACTCAACTCATCCCTTCCAATAGTTATCCTTCTTATGCTTGGTCAACGGGCGCTATTACCGCTAATCTGCCTGTTCAAACCGCAGCTACCTACACCCTCACGGTCACTGACGACAATGGGTGCAGTAATAGCCTTAGTCGGACGGTACAAATTTCGCAACTCGCAGCAGACATCACTCCGTCCCCTTTCCCTAATGGCTTTAACATTAGCTGCCCGGACGAGACAGATGGTCAACTGACGGGAATAGCTTTTAACGGTGTTTCCCCCTATGAATGGTCATGGAATACGAGTGGAAACGCCGCGCAGCTCAGCGGGCTCGGACCTGGATTTTATGAAGCGACAGTTACAGATGCTTTTGGCTGTGAAACCGTGGTAAGTTATGACCTGCTTGCCCCTCCCGATTTTGAATTGAGCATAGGTATTACACCTCCAATCTGCCCAGGTGAAGGAGGTCTTGTCGATATCATGGTAGATGGGCAAACCGGTCCTTATACCTTTGAAATTGGGGCGATCCAACAAAGCATTGGTTTATTTGAAGATGTAGCAGCAGGCACTCGATCGCTAAGTGTGACGGATGCCAATGGTTGTCGACAAGAAACAACCATTGAGATCCCCCAAGCAGCCTTTCTAATCACACAATCCTTTGAGCAGGCCAGTATTTCAGAAGGAGATAGCATTCAATTGGAAATCAGTGCCAATTTCCCCATTGATAAAATCCGCTGGGAGCCAGCTCGCTGGTTGAGTTGTACGGATTGTCCCAATCCAGTGGCCCGACCAGCGGCTACGACGATTTACCGAGCTATTGTTTTTTCTGAAAACGGTTGTGACCTCAGCGCGAACTTTAGACTAGATGTAGGGCCTTTCGATGGTTTCTTCATACCCAATAGTTTTAGTCCCAATGGCGATGGTGTCAATGACCATTATTTCTTCCATGCTGATGAGCGAGTAGAAGTCATTGAAGAAGTCATGATCTTCGATCGTTGGGGGAAATTACTTTTCCAACGAAGTGACATGGCGCCTAATAGTGCCGATCTGGGATGGGATGGTAGGGATCAAAACCAGCCCGTCCAAGTCGGTGTGTACACTTATTACGCAAGTATCAAACTCTACAATGGGCAAGTGAAGATCTACAAGGGAGATCTCACTTTATTGCGATAAATAACGTTCCTTGATGATTTTACAGTGATGAACTTCATGCCCAATGAGCTTACATCCAGCTGCACGCACAGAAATAATATCCCCACTAGCTATCCCGCTGCGTATGAGCATTTCTGGCGTGAAGCTTTGAAAGAGCAATAGGGTACTCTGCCGGTTCACTCGGTACTCTTCTATCAATTCGGGCATACTTCGCCGGTCTGTTTCAGCCGCTATACCATAATCATCAACATCAAAACCAGGCAAACTCGCTGTTTCTTTTCGGGCAAATCGGAGCGCCCGGTACGCAAAGATTCGTTCCACATCGATCATATGCTGTAAGACGTCCTTGATCGTCCATTTTCCTTCCGCATAACGGTAGTCGTGCAGAGGGACTGGAATGGCCGTAAAGAAAGCTATCACTCGCTGGGTAGATTGCTTCAATTCCTCCTCAAAGTCACCGGCAGGGACCAAGTCTAGGTAATAGGAGGTGTGTTCGTCGTGCTCTTGTTTGTTGATATCTGATACCTTCATTTTTTTATATTTTTTGTGCTTTTTCGAAAATTAATTATTGGTTTTAATCACTTTAAAAGCCGTTTCCAATTCGGTGTCTATCCCTTGATAAATATCCGATACAGTAGGTTCCACCAAGATGTCAGGAATGACGCCGTGATTGGGTTGTTCACCATCAACAAAGTCACCCATAACTGGAAAATCGATCTCGATTGTGGAATTAGGAAGTCGCAAAAATAGAATTTGTCCGCCATTAATTCCTTGGAGATTCCCATCCGTTTCTTGCCCTATCAATTGACCCACTTTAAATTTTCGGAAATCCTGGGCGAGGTAATAAGACAATGAGGCATTTTGCGCGCTTGTAAGCAAGTAAGCTTTACCTTTGAAAACGTGCTTCTTCTTCTTGTTGCGTTGATTACGATAGTATGTTTTTCTAAAAATGTAGTAGCCGTCTTTTTGGGTGGCCTCTTCCCGTTTTAAGGCATAATACCAGGGTTCATCCCCCCAAGATTGCACAAAAGGTTTTAGCGCTTCTGGAAATTGTAGATACCTCGTTCGCCCCTCTCGATCCTCATTGATAACCCGATCTACATTGAAATAGGTGACCAACTCATCCTTCATCTCATCGCTTCCTCCAACACTTTCCCGAATATCAATGATCAAGTGTTGGGCTTTATTTTTGGCCAATTGAGCAAAGGCATCTGCAAAGAAAGCTTTATAGTCCAAGCTTAAGCTTTTCCACCCCATCAAACCGAAAGATCCTAGTTTGAGTATGCCGATATTATCATCGGTCATTCGAAAAGACAATAAGTCATCACGAGTCTTGGGAAAACTAGGATACCTTAGGCCCAACAAGCGATTTCGTTCTTTTCGTGTAGTTGCTTTTACAGTCATCGACTCACTATCCATCGCCTCAAATGCTCGAATACTTAATTCGAAATTTTCACCAGTCAGTGGGAATAATAATGGGTGCAAAACATCAAAAGCATCATACCTAAAATCATAGCCATAGAGCTCCGTCTTGGCGATTCGGCTTCCCGCTCCTCCTCCATCGGAAGAAATATAGGCCAGCATTTTTTCCTTGATATCGGCTACTGGAATACCATTGATGGCTTCTATCTCCGTGCCGCGTTTCAAAAGCTGCGCTTCACTTGCATCATATATGACTATCATTTTGCCTGCTATCCAACGAAAGGTAAAAGGTAGCTTATCTCTCTGTCGATGGATCACCGATTTGATTAAGGCATTCTGATTATAAAAAGAAGCGAAGGTATGATCACATTGAATACTCGCTAGGAGTTTAGAAATGGCCAAATAGGCTGCTCCATACGTCTGTTCTTGTTGAAATTTTTCTTTTAAGGTGGCTAGTGCATCTTTGATAGTAGCTTCCTCATTATAGCGGTAGGTCCCAGGGTGAACATCCAATACCATCCGTTCGATTAGCTTATAATCCGCCAAGAGTTGTTCCGATGACAAGCGTGGCAGACTGCTAGGGTCAATGTAGGGTTCCTCATTCCAGTTGCCTCTATAGTTGACTTCTTTTTCCTTCTTAAACTGCAAGGCTCGATTGTCGATATTTTCCCAAATGGGCTCCCCCTTCTCATCAAACAATACAAATTTGAATTCAATATCATGGGTTTCCGCTGGAAATGTTACTGGTAGATAGTAAGTATCTCCTCTTTTTTCCATCTTCATCGATTCGTACCAGCTCAGGGGTTCCGTATCTCCTCGAACTCCGACATTAGTGGCCTCTCCAATTGGGATTTCGGCGACCCTAAAGATGACTTGTGTTTGTGCCTGACTCCATTGACTAACACCGCACAAAAGTAAAATAGCTAGGATTGTAGGTTTCATATTATCTTTTTAATGGAAATTCGAAGATTGAGTGGCCAAGCAAGACTTCAGAAGTGGGGTGGGCGATAGTTCAATTAATGGCTAATATCAACTTCCCCAAAAATGAATACGGCATAATACTCTTTTTAAATTTGCCTTCGGCGACTTCTTTGTCTTTGACACAAAGAAGCAAAATTCACCCCGATAACCATCGGGGGTATTCATTTCTTAACGCTACGAGCTAGCCCAAAATCCTAAACTGTACAAACTCGCTGTCTCATTAGTTTCTACTCCTTTGGTGTTCGATTTTGGGACAGGCCTATTTCAAGTTTAACCATATCGAAGCTCAAACAATGTATCGTTTTTAACGGATTTTGGGCTAACTCTTCACTAAAATGAATAAGGCCTGTCGCCTCGTTCACTCCTACATAAACAATAAGCCTATCTATTAACTCTATTGAAAAGGGAGATAAATGATAAGGAGCCAATGTTTACTCCACCCTACAGGGAAACAATAACAAAAAGAGATTTGGGTCTTCCAAATCTCTTTTTGTCATTTATGGGTTGACGACAAGCTCTTGCTTGTTTGTCGATCTGGGTGGCGAGCCTGCTCGCCGAATTGCAGGATGTAAGTACTATCATTACGTTCGGCGAGCAGGAGCTGGTAGCCAACAGCTAAACAGGGGCGGCGGAGCTAAGACTTCAGAAGTTTCGCCAGACAGGACAGGGGAAACTTCTGAAGTCTTTTCTTAGAAAACATCCGATGATGGGCTTTTCCGTACAAAAAAGTCATGCTTAAATGCAGAATACCTACCAACCTCACAACTGTATAATAATCAACACTTTAAAATAATTCACTACGCTAATAAAAGCTATTTTTCCGATAGAAAAATAATTTCTTTTCGCAAAAATTGTCACCCTCTCCTCTTCGCTCGCTTATAATTAACGAAAGCAAAAATGATTATTTAAATCTACTAGTCTTAGGGCCCTAAAACTAGCATTTCATCCAGCATGGCGTTTGCCGAAAAGCCAAAACAGAGTAGGCTCTTTTACCTTAAAAACAATACGATATGTTTATTCACAAAATGAAATGGAGATTTCTCCCTGTATTAGCCCTAGCCCTTGGATTAGTCGTCTCTAGTTGTAACAAAGAACCCTTGGAAGGGCCTACTGAAGCGTCAATTACAGAAAAACCACAGGATATTGAAGTAGATGTCTTCGCTTTACCTGAAGTAGTGAAAATCAACAACCAGGCCACTTTAGCATTTGGAAATTTGGAACATTTTAAAACTACTCTATCTTCTATTGCTGAAATGAATAGTGCAGCATTGAATAACTGGGAGAAAAACATGCGTTTTGTCTCTATGCGTAATGAATTTGAACGCATTGAAGATCGGTATGAAAGCATTAGCACTCAGCAACAGTTGGATCAATTCAGAGACAGCTACCGCCATAAAGTGAAATTCACAGAAGATGGAGATATAGAAATGATCCTTGGCATGTACCACGTAGGAAGCATGCTCAATACTGAAGGCATTGTAAAAATTGGCGGAATGGTTCAAAAATTCACAGCTGATAAAGTGATTTCAATTGTGGATAGTGATCTATCTAAGTTGGCACTCGCTGAAACCTTAACGGAGACAGATTTGGAACAAAATATTTTTATCAGTCCTATCAATACCAGTTCTAGCAATGCTCGTTCCGCTGGACCAGATGCTTTGGATTGTCAAAGTAACTGGGATAGTAATAATCGCCGGGTGAAAATGTCCCTAGATGTGGATTGGTGGGCAACGCCTAATCAGAATTGCGCATGGCAATGGGTATCTGTTTGGGATGGTCAAATGTATATTTACGATTGGCAATACGTTTGCGTCCCAACAGGCACTTACAATATCACTTGCAACATGGAACTTGAAGTAAAATCACAGAAAAAAGGCTTTTTGGGTATTGCATTTGGTTCTAAAGCCGATATAGAGGCTAAGTATGGTGCCAATGTACACGAGTTGAGTGGCAGTACAACTATCAATCATTGGATGCCGGTCAGTGCTTCAGAAACAAACGAGAAAAAGTTAGTTCGCAGCTACCCAGTAGACTTTGCTGCCAATGTACCAGGAAGTGCCATTGTTGATTACTGCTTTGGTCCTACCCACGTCGCTGGTATAATAAACAGCGGTACCAACTGCCACGTTTGGAACTAAAAGACAAGCCATAAAGTAGTCTTTTTAAAAGCGTTCATCGACCGGCTGTCGATGAACGCTTTCTCATTTGCCAGCCCCCTGACAAAAGAAAATCTTAAAGTTTTTTCCCATACACAATTTTTGCCCCCCATACCTCAGTTATATGTGCGAATTTTATATCTATCTACCTAAATTTATCTATAGCAGCAGCTTTTACTTTCGTTAACCAAAATCCATTTATCATGCCAATTGTTCAAGGACACAAAGCTAGCTGCTTATGGCTATTCGGTATCGTATTCTTTTTGGGATCTTGCCAAATTGATGATAGCATTTCAGATATTGTTATACCTGATGAGGAAGAGGAGGAAGAAGAAGTGATTGCGCCCTACCTGGGAGTAGATGAAGCGCTCTGGGTTTATTTTGACCGATTTGAAAAGGAGGGTATAGAGAGAGGACTGGAAATCGATTTGCGACAAGCAGAGGTCACTGGCGTGATTGAAGAATTAGAAGAGGACGGAGTAGCTGGCCAATGTACCTATGGCTCTCACCGTTCCAATCATGTTATCGTGGATAAAGCCTTTTGGGATAATGCATCTGATTTATTGCGAGAATTTGTCATCTTTCATGAACTCGGACATTGCGATCTAGCACGGGATCATCGCGAAGCGTACAATCCTGATGGAACCTGCCAAAGTATTATGGCTAGCGGTGCGGGTGATTGCCGTGATAATTATAGAACTTTTACCCGGTCTAGCTATTTGGATGAGCTGTTTGATCCTACTTTTATAGGCGATTTGTTTTAGTGTATAAAGAGCCCAAGCTCACGCCAATATTAGAACACGGAGGCACTGAGACACGGAGGTTCATTTGTCTTTTATGACTCCTTGTCTCAGTGTTGAATTAAATTTTGGCGGTCTCTATCTGCATCAAGAGTCGGAGTCGGCGGAAAACACGATAACCATCAGGCTAGGCGCTCTACCCGCCCTTGCTGGTGTTTCACCTGCGACAACCTAGAACTAGGGAGAAATGTTGATAAAACACGTAACATCCGCGGGTGAGGTACCTTAGGTGTTTTCTATCGACATCACAAATTAGCCCATTTTTACCTACCTTCGGACTAGATTATTACGCTGCCATTATGACGTTCGAAAATCACCTACCCGAAGCACCGATTGCTGAGCATATCGAAGCCATTTTTCACTTCAAGGATTTCATGCCCGACCATTCCATTGAACGCGTCGTACCGACCGGGCACATTTTTCTGCTATTTGAGTTGGATGGTATCCCGAGGAATACCTTTGAGAATGAGACCTTATTACCGCTTGAGACTTTTACCAAGGTTTGGGTATCAGGGATGCACAAGCAGTATATTTCTATCTCTGCGCATGAACGATCGGAGATGTTTGTGATCCAATTTAAAGCAGCTGGGGCTTTTCCTTTTTTCCATTTTCCTATTCACGAAATCAATGAAAAGGTGGTGCCCGCCGAGCGCTTATTAGGCAAAGAAGTGCTCGACTTACACACAGCCCTTTTGGAAGCCAGCGATTCAAAAGCCAAATTTGCGGTAGCAGAAAACTGGTTGCAAAAACGTTACCAGTCAGAGAAAGTACCTAATGCAACCATTACCACGATGATTGAAGAACTCAAAAAGGCGCCCTCTCTCAATGGCCAAGAACTCAATCGCCTGGTCCAAGCCTATCCACATACTCAAAAACACCTGATCGACCAATTTAAAAAGTACGTAGGTCTCACGCCAAAGTTTTATCAACGTATTCTCCGCTTTAATGAAATATTAGCTCAAATACACCAAAAGAAAAAGCTCTCTTGGACACAAATCTCCTACAACTGCGGCTATGCCGACCAATCTCATTTCATCAAAGAGTTCAAACGTTTTTCGGGCTTTAACCCAGAGGAGTTCATCCAGCAAAACTTCACCAATGAGGAAATCAATTTCTTTCCTTTAGATCGAGAAGAAACAGACAAATAATAATGCCTCCTTCAAGCATGTTTTTTTGAGTTAAGACTTGAGAGAGTAAGCGATTCTCAGGTGCTTATTCTTTCCCTTTGCCCCCTAAATGACAGCCTCCAAACAAGCGTTCCCAAGCCGTTTTCATGGTTTTATCCTACCGCAGGTTAATTTTTTACAATACAAAATGATCGCATATTGATAATATTGTGTCATTATTTCACTAATATTATTAATATGGACATGGGAACTGCCTTCGCAAACATCAATTGGTTATCTATCATCGTAGCAGGGGTATCTGCCTTTTTAATCGGGGGGATCTGGTATGGCCCTCTTTTTGGTCTGTCTCTTATACACATCTCCGAGCCCACGAGACCGAGGCTGATCTCGT
>CAJXUM010000076.1 GCA_913060855.1 uncultured Lewinella sp.
CACTATCCTCTTCGTCGGCAGCGTCAGATGTGTATAAGAGACAGCATTACCCCAGATCACGGTTTCCTCTATTTCATCACCAGAAATACCATCTACATTCATCCTGAAAAATGAATTGGTACCACTTTCAAAGGAGATTTTCCCTACCTGAACGGCTTCTTCGCTCGGGTTGATAATCTTAAAATAGCGGGTAGCAGAGCCCAAAGCCGTAAAAACGGTATCAAATCGTAAGGTATCTAGTGAAAACTCTAAGTCGATACTGCCATCTGTAATAAAGGATTCTTCCTGTTCACAAGCACTAAAAATCAATCCAATAGCAAGGCAAAGTAATAATAAGTAGTCTTTCTTCATCGTGGTCTTTTTCTAATTGTAAAAGTAGAACGAATAATTGGATGGACTAGTCTGAAAAACTATTTTTTTTAACCACTAGGTCGCGCAGCGGGCAGGAGTGAAAGCGTCGAGCAGACCTTGTATACATCTAAGGCCAAGTTTCGATTGTCATTTTGCAGAGGTGGGATAGCTTTGGTCTGAGCGCATGAACCAACGACGAGGATGGGCTGAGATAGGACAAATGTTCTGGCGCGGACAACCAACTTCCTCGGATTTCTAGTACCTTTGTCGGGAATTACAACAAATGCTTTGAGGCCATGAATTTTGTGAATCACAAAGCAAATATACAACCAGACGCATTTTGACAAAACCAATCATAGACGTAATTATCCCTGCCTATAACGAGGAAAGATCGATCGGCCTAGTATTGGCTGATATTCCACAAGACTGGGTACGAGAAGTTATTGTGTGTAATAATGCCAGCACTGATCGAACGAGAGCTGTAGCGGAAGAAGGAGGTGCCACTGTGCTCGATCAACCCAAGATGGGGTACGGAAGTGCTTGCTTGAAGGGCATTGCATACCTCAAGGAGAAACCAGCAGCTGAACAGCCAGATGTGGTTGTATTTTTGGACGGTGACTACTCTGATCATCCCGAAGAATTGCCCAAGCTATTACAACCAATTATTGAAAAAGATGTTGATTTGGTGATTGGATCCAGGGCATTGGGGAGTATGGAATCAGGAGCCATGATGCCGCAGCAAGTATTTGGTAATTGGTTGGCTACTAACTTGATACGGCTGTTTTATGGCTATCATTTTACGGATTTAGGTCCTTTTCGAGCCATTAAGTGGCAGCAATTGTTAGCCATTAGAATGGAAGATCCGGATTTTGGATGGACGGTAGAAATGCAGGTAAAAGCAGCCAAGTTTAAGTTGAAGTGTGAGGAAATAGCGGTGACTTATCGTAGAAGGGTAGGGGTTTCAAAAGTATCAGGCACCATTCGCGGTACGATTTTGGCGGGACATAAAATCCTGTGGACTATCTTTAAATTACTTTGAAGTCCTCCTTATCCTGATTTATAGGTTTTCTGACAATTCTTGTGCTTTTGAGTCAACGCCTCAGGTGAAAGCCTTGCTTCCTTTGGTCGCAATCCTTCCACCTAAAACACTGACCACAAAATTGTCGGAGAAGGATTTTATATAGGTGAATTGTAGTAAAAACTTTTTTTAAGATGTCAATATTGGCCTACATTGTTTTGGGAATTTATTCCTTTACATTGCTTTATGTCACCGTCTATTGCGTGATGCAAATAAAGCTGCTCTATCATTATAAAAGGGGAATAATTAAATCTGCGCCTGCCTTTTCTCCGAAAAAGGTGCGGGCCTTGGCCTTGGCCGACGAGGATGTATCGACATGGGAAGAAGGTGAGGGGGAGAAAGCCATTGAGATGGATGCTGCGGATTACCCTTTTGTCACTGTACAACTACCTATTTTTAATGAGCGCTATGTGATCGAACGTTTGATCGATAGTATTACTGAATTTGATTACCCGAAGGATAGATTTGAAATTCATGTGTTGGATGATTCGACAGATGACACGGTAGCTATTACCAAACAGAAAGTAGCTGAATATAAAGCGAAAGGTTTTTTAATTGAACAGATAACAAGGACAGATAGAAAAGGATATAAAGCAGGCGCACTGAAAGAAGGAATGGAGCGTGCAAAGGGCGAATTTATTGCGATTTTCGATGCCGATTTCTTGCCAAAGCCCGATTTTTTGAAAAAGACAATCCCCTGGTTTAAAGACGAAGAAGTAGGAGTCGTACAAACCCGTTGGGAGCATATCAATGAGAATTATTCCTTGATTACTCGTCTACAGGCGATGCAATTAAACGTACACTTCCGCGTCGAGCAAGTAGGCCGAATGAACGGAAATTACCTACTGCAATTCAATGGAACGGCCGGGGTATGGCGACGCCAAACGATCGAAGAAGCAGGCGGCTGGGAAGCCGATACCTTGACGGAAGATTTGGACCTGAGTATTCGTGCACAATTGAAAGGTTGGAAGATCCGGTTTTTAGAGGGTGTAGGTTCTCCGGCAGAATTACCGATCGAAATGAATAGCTTGAAGTCACAGCAGTTTCGTTGGATGAAAGGCGGGGCGGAGACGGCGAAGAAAATGCTTCCTACCGTATGGCGATCAGACTTGGCACTAGGCAAGAAAATTCAAGCAACGTTACATCTTTTATCCAGTACTGTTTTCGTTTTCGTCTTTGCCATGGGCGTCTTCAGTGTCCCCTTATTACTTTTATTTGGGAATTTAATGGAGAAGGGCTTGAGTAAAGACTTTTTCGCGTACTTCTTGGTAGGATTATTAGCGATTATCGCTGTTTATTATGTGGCCAACGTGAGTCCTAACGAATCGGAAGGAAATACCTTCAAACAGGTATTCAAATTTATATTTCTCTTTCCTTTGTTCTTGGCCCTGTCGATGGGACTTTCATTGCATAATACCGTTGCGGTCTTGGAAGGTTACCGGGGAAAGAAATCTCCTTTTGTCAGAACGCCCAAGTTTAATATCAAATCGATTCGAGACAAGCTCAGTAACACCAACTACCTGAATCAAAAGATTTCTTGGACCACGATATTTGAAGGTTTCTTTGCGCTTTACTTCTTAATGGCTATTATAGCAGGCTTTTATTTGCAGAATCTAGTTTTCATTTTCTTCCATCTGATGTTATTCTTGGGGTATGGAGCTATTT
Organism: uncultured Lewinella sp.; assembly: GCA_913060855.1. Classification (GTDB taxonomy): domain Bacteria; phylum Bacteroidota; class Bacteroidia; order Chitinophagales; family Saprospiraceae; genus DT-111. The sequence continues at coordinate 3,095 of CAJXUM010000076.1, forward strand.
TCTTCTTTAGCCTTAGTCATATGCGAATGAGATCTTAAATCGAAAATGAGTGCCTCCACAAAGTTCACCACTATAGTCGGAATACCATTGAATCATTTTCAGTTTCCCACTGCAAAATGGACTTGGTTATTGGCTCCTCTGTTATTGCTGGCCATCACCTATTTAGGACTGCGGGTCGAGCAATCCGATTTTTATCCTTTGATCGGATTTTATAGTTTCCTATTCCTATCCTACTTGGCGATATACCATTGGGCTACTTCTGAGACGCTTGGATTTTGGTGGGGAATTGCTATTGCTATGCGATTGATACTGGTGTTTTGCCTGCCGCTTCTATCAGATGATGTATATCGATTTATTTGGGATGGGCAATTGATCAATAATGGCTACAACCCTTTCCATTACTTACCAAGTACCTTGATGGAGGAAGGACCGAAAATCCCTGGACTCACCCAAGAATTATATGAAGCCCTCAATTCACCTAACTATTATACGATTTATCCGCCGATTGCACAAGCTACTTTTGCCATAGCGACTTGGTTGTTTCCGACTAGTATTTATGGGGCAGCAGTGGTGATGAAAGCTTTTCTGTTTTTATTTGAAGTAGGGAGTCTCTGGTTGATTATCCGACTTTTGGCGCATTGGCAAATGCCCCTGAAGAATAGCCTACTTTATGCCCTCAATCCATTGATCATAATAGAAGTCTGCGGCAATTTACATTATGAAGGAGCCATGGTCTTTTTCTTGTTGTTGGGGATATGGCTAATAATAAAGAGCCGTTTTTATTTTTCTGCTGCTATGCTAGCCCTTTCAGTGGCGTCTAAACTGCTGCCATTGATGTTTTTTCCTTTTTGGGTAAGGCGATTGGGAAGGGGAGAAAGTGGTGAAGGAGTGAAGAGGAGAAGTGGTGAAAGGGGCTGGGAAAGGGCTTATCAGCGTTTAAAGGATCAAGTACAGTCATTGTGGCAAATTGATATCAAAAAGAATATTCTCTATTTTGGCTTTGCCTTTATCGTGCTAGCCGCTGTGTTCTCGCCATTGTTGAACGGTGTTTTTATCCAGAATTTTGGTAATAGTATTGGCTTGTATTTTCAAAAATTTGAGTTTAATGCGAGTGTCTATTATCTCTTGCGTTGGATCGGCTTTCAGCTGGTCGGTTATAATGTAATTGCGACTATTGGTCCTGGCTTGGCTCTAGGAACTTTAACAGGAATCGTATTGCTATTTGCATTAGAGCGAAATCCAGATTGGAAAACACTTCCATTGAAACTATTAGGGGCGATTTGTTTGTATTTGCTCTTTACGACTACGGTGCATCCTTGGTATACCAGTCTTCCCATTGTGTTGTGCTTGTTCACACGTTTTCGCTTTCCCATTATTTGGTCGGGGCTGATCTATCTTACCTACATCAATTATAGTTATGACGTTTATCACGAAAACCTTTGGGTGGTGGGAATAGAATACAGCCTGGTGGGTATTTTATTTTTGGTCGAACTATTCCGTGGGAAAGCAGCCAAGCCCTTATTCTCTTGATGTAGTCCTCGGCTAGTAGGCCATCTTGTCTAAAGCCTTACAAAAATGCAATAGCCTATATATTGTTGGTCTATCTTATAGGGATTAAAGCCCAAATTCCCTAAATTATGTTTTTTTCAATTTTGATGCTTTTGTCCAATGCAGTTATTATTAGCGCTCATTTTAATCATTTTGGTTGCCGGTCTGGTTTACAGTATTTTGTATACCCTAGGGTTTGCGCTGCAACGATTACGTGCAGCACCAACTCAAGTGAGAAAATTGCAGTGGTATGTGGGCTTAGGATTAGGGTTTTGGCTCCTCACCGTAGGGCTCGTTGCTTGGAATGGGGCCTTTATGAACTTTGAATCTTCTCCCCCGCGTATGTTGTTGGTTTCTTTGCCGGTATTGCTCAGTAGTTTCTTGTTGCTGCGTTCTCGTTTGTTTATTTCTTGTCTTAAAGCTATTCCCCGTTCTTGGTTGCTATTTGGCCAAACCTACCGAGTCTTTTTAGAATTGCTGCTTTGGTTTGGTTTTACCATCGGTATGGTCCCGTTTCATTTAACTTTTGTGGGTTTCAATTATGATATCGTCGTAGGTTTGACGGCTATTCCAGCAGGCTTGCTATTCTTTCGGAAGGGAAGGTTGCTCCGTTTTGAAGCCATTGTTTGGAATACCTTCGGTCTGATTCTGCTGCTATATAATGGGTTCATTTTTTTGATTTCCTTGCCTTATTCCTTTCAAGTTTTTGACATTGAACCCTCCAACTCCTTCATGACGCAATTTCCGTTTATTTGGATTCCGGCCTTCTTGGTTCCCTTAGCGGCGGCCTTACATCTCTTCTCTCTAAGTCAATTGATGCTACCAGAACAACGTAGGCGATTCTCACTACGACGGAAAACGTAATTTTTCTTACATTGAGAGTACTTTTTATTGTGGAATCCTTAAAGGTTAAAAATTGATGGAAGTCTTTGATTATATCATTGTGGGCGCAGGCTCTGCCGGTTGCGTATTGGCCAATAGGCTAAGTGGGGACAAAAATGTAAAAGTTTTATTGTTGGAAGCCGGGGGGGAAGACAAGGCAACCGATATCAAAACGCCAGCTGCCTTTTCAAAGCTCTTCAAAACGGCCTTTGACTGGGAAGATGAAACGATCCCGCAGCCTCATATGGGTGGCCGTCCAATGTACCAACCTCGTGGTAAAGTGATCGGCGGCTGTAGCAGCACCAATGCGATGATATATATGCGAGGCAATCGCCTAGATTACGATCATTGGGCATCGCTAGGAAATGCAGGCTGGTCATATGATGAGGTTTTACCCTACTTTAAGAAATCCGAAGATAATCAAGTCTTACAAGATGCTTATCACGCTAAGGGGGGAGAATGGGCCGTCTCTGGCTACCAATATCAACATCCTTTGTCCAAAGCGCTACTGCAAGCCGTAAAACAAGCCGGTTATACGCATAATTCCGATTTTAATGGGGCGGAACAGGAGGGCTTTGGTTTTCACCAGCTGAGCCAAAAGCAGGGCAGGCGATTTAGCGCCGCCGATGCTTTTTTACACCCGATCAGAAAGCGCCCGAACCTGAAAGTGGTGACGCACGCGATGGTGCATAAGGTAAATATAGAAGAAGGAAGAGCTACAAGTGTGTCTTATGAATGGAAAGGGCAAAAGATCGAAGCAAAGGCTGGCAAGGAGGTAATTCTTAGTGCAGGCGCCTTCAATAGTCCTAAACTATTGATGCTTTCTGGTATCGGGCCGGCCGATCATTTGCGGGAGCAGGGAATTCCTGTGGTACACGCGCTGGCTGGAGTAGGCCAAAACTTGCAAGATCATCTCCTAGCAGGAGTCGCCTATAGGAGTAAGAAAACAGATACTTATGATACCGTTGAGAATTTCCCGCGAATCCTAGGCGCATTGTGGCAATTTCTGGTCAACAAATCAGGACCATTGACGTCCAACGTTTGTGAGATTGGAGGATTTGCTCGCACTTTACCCGATTTACCTGCCCCTGATGTACAATTTGCTTTTGCCCCTGCTTTTTACATCAGGCACGGTTTCGATAACCCCAAGGGGGAAAATGGTCTTGGTTTTGGCCCTATCCTATTGCAACCTTACAGTGTGGGTGAAGTGAAATTAGCCACTAGTGATCCATTAGCTAAACCGCTGATCGATCCTCGTTATTTCAGCGATGAACGCGATCTTCAAACGATGATAAGAGGGATTAGAATCGCGGAGAAAGTCCTGTCTCAATCCGCGCTGGATGATTATCGTGGCGCCCGCTATCTACCTGAAACCGATCTGCCAACAGATGGTGAAATAGCGCAGCTATTGCGCGAAATGAGCGAGACACTTTATCATCCGGTGGGTACTTGTAAGATGGGGACAGGTGAGATGGCTGTGGTGGATACCGAACTACGGGTTCATGGGATAAACGGTCTACGTGTAGTTGATGCTTCTATTATGCCGAAGATTGTACGAGGAAATACGAATGCGCCGACGGTGATGATTGCTGAAAAGGGAGCGGAGATGATATTGAAGGGCTAGTTAGCGGTGATAGGAATTGATTATTGCCAGAAGAGTCTAGGCTCAGACTTCTGAAGTTTTCCTGGTCACACCTTAGGAAACTTCAGAAGTCTTGGGCAGTACGAGTAGTCAGAAGAAGATCTCTTGCGCCACCCGATAAGTATTCGCATGCCCCTCAATAATATGCGCGATGCGTTCGGAATAGCCGCCACCCATACTTACCGCAACAGGAATGCCGGCCTGCTTACAACGTGAAAAAACGTACTCGTCCCGAGCTTTGCATCCCTTTAAACTCATGCCCAAGCGACCTAACTTATCCGTCGATAATACATCTACGCCTGCTAAGTAAAAAATCATATCGGGTTCCACCTGGTCTATCAAGCTGGGGAGGTGCTCCTGTAAAAGTTGCAAATAAGGACCATCGGTCGTTTTATCTGGAAGGCCAATATCCAAGTCCGATTTTTCTTTTCGTAAAGGATAGTTCTTGGCGCCATGCATACTGAAGGTGAATACGCGAGGATCATCCTTGAAAATACTCGCGGAGCCATTGCCCTGGTGTACATCGAGATCGACGATTAGAATCTTTTGGACGAGTTGTTCCGACAAGAGATAATGCGCCGCAATGGCAAAGTCATTAAAGACACAAAACCCTTCTCCTCTATCAGCAAAGGCATGATGTGTACCACCTGCCACATTGAGGGCTACCCCATGCTTCATCGCATACAAGGCACATTCGATGGTTCCGTGGGCGATATGCCGTCCTCGCTCTATCAATTGAGCCGACATCGGTAGGCCAATAGCCCTTTCTTCTTTTCTCGATAATTGTTGCAAACGGAGCTTATCCCAATAAGTTGTGGTATGCGTTTGTAATATTTGAGCTTCACTCAGCTTTTGAGGATGAAAGAAGTTCTCTTCCGTTACGGTTCCCTCGTAAAGGAGCTGTTCTGGCAACAGTTCATACTTGACCATGGGGAAACGATGACCTTCCGGAACGCTATATTTATAAATCGGAGAAAATGCAATTTTCAACATAAGTAAACAGCTCAAAAGAGGAAGAAGGCAGTGTTTGTTTGAAGGTAATGCTTTAGCCACGAAGCTGTCTGAATGACTACCGCCAAAGAAGCACTAACACTTTAGCCACGGCAATGTTGCAATTTTACGTGAAATTGAACTATTTTTGCCGCCTCGAAATTATACAATTATGAGAATAGCTTTTCACCATTCTAAAATTAAGCCTTATAAACAGTTCTTGGGAACCGGGAACTAGTATTTTGTTGTAGGAACTGCAATGAGATAAATGCTAATATACACGACTCAGTATCCTATAACTAGCTTCTCACCCATCTTGATCCGAATTGTATCTTTTCATTTATTGGCTAACACTAAAAATTATTCATGCAACTTAGCGAACAGGAAGTAGTCCGAAGAGAAAATCTTCAAAAGATTAGAGATTTAGGAGTTGATCCTTACCCCGCCGCCAAATATGACGTCAATGCTTATGCAACGGATGTGAAGGAGAACTTTGTGGAAGATGATGAGGGTAAGGCAATGAACTTTCAGGAGGTGGTTATGGCAGGTCGATTGATGAGTCGAAGAGTCATGGGTAAAGCTTCTTTTGCAGAGCTACAGGATTCGACTGGCCGTATTCAGGTATACGTCTCACGAGATGAGATCGCTCCTGGTGAGGATAAAGCCTTATACAATAGCATTTTTAAGAAATTATTAGACATTGGCGATTTTATTGGGATAAAAGGCCATGCGTTCCGTACGCGAATGGGTGAGATTACCATTCATGTGACGGAATTGACGGTCCTAAGCAAATCACTGCGCCCGCTTCCTATCGTTAAGCGAGATGAAGAAGGTAATGTATTTGACGCCTTTACCGACCCAGAATTACGGTATCGCCAACGCTATGTCGATTTGACGGTTAATCCACAGTATCGAGATATTTTTATCAAGCGTAGCAAAGTGGTTTCTACCATGCGCCGATTTTTTGATGAGAAGGGATGGCTAGAAGTGGAAACACCCATTTTGCAACCTATACATGGCGGAGCAGCGGCCAAGCCTTTCGAAACGCATCACAATACCTTGGATATGCAGCTTTACCTGCGGATCGCCAATGAATTGTACCTGAAAAAATTGATCGTCGGTGGTTTTGAAGGTGTGTACGAGATAGGTAAGATGTTTCGAAATGAGGGGATGGACCGGACGCACAATCCAGAATTTACTTCCATGGAGATCTATGTAGCCTACAAAGACTACAATTGGATGATGGAAATGGTCGAGCAATGCACGGAGCATATTGCGATGGAGGTGAATGGAACAACCAAGGTCACTATTGGTGAGAATGAGATTGATTTTGCAGGTCCTTATCGCCGACTAAGTATGTATGATTCTATCAAAGAATATACGGGAATCGATATTTCGCAAATGGACGAGGAGGGATTAAAAGCGGTTTGCAAGCAGTTGCACATCGAAATTGATCCTAGTATGGGTAAAGGCAAATTGATTGATGAGATATTCGGCGCAAAGGTGGAAGATCATCTGATCCAGCCCACCTATATTACCGATTATCCTATTGAGATGACGCCATTGGCCAAAAAGCATCGTACGACCGAAGGGCTAGTAGAGCGATTTGAGCTTTTCGTAAATGGAAAAGAAATTGCCAATGCTTATTCGGAATTGAATGACCCTATTGATCAGCGACAACGATTCGAGGAGCAATTGGATTTGGCGAAAAGAGGAGACGAAGAGGCGATGGCCTTGGATGAAGATTTTCTTCGAGCCTTAGAGTACGGCATGCCACCTACTTCTGGTCTTGGTATCGGTATCGATCGCTTGACGATGATGTTGACCAATCAGCATTCGATTCAAGAAGTATTGTTCTTCCCACAGATGAAGGCGGAGCAATAATAAAGTCTAATACACTATAAGAGATTTGACGGGTTTATTGACCTGTCAAATCTCTTCTTTCCCCTTTTCGTCGAAAAAGTGAAGCCTCACTTTATTTTTCCCCTTATCTTTCGCTTTGTATTCTTATTGGATAGTTTCAGAATCAACAGGCAGCTTGCTGGCTAGTCTATTTGATCTAGACTTTCTCAGAATAGTAATAAACCAAAACTAAAAATACCATGAAGTTGTTCAAACTAACCTTTTTTTCTATGCTGCTAATCTTCAGTTCTTGCGTGGGGGGTGGAAGCCAAGAGGCCGAAGCCGAAGAAGCCGCAAATGAAATAGAAGAGTCTGTTGAAAAGTTATCGGAAGATATTAGTGGGAATTTATCTGGCGCATTAAACAAGTTACAAGATGCCTTAAAGGATGTAGAAGGTAAACTGGAAGAAGGAGAAGAGGTTGAATTAGCGAACTTTAGAGAATTGAAAGAATTATTACCCAAGCGATTATTAGGAATGGATCGCTATAGCCATACCGGAGAAAAATCAGGTATATCTGGCTTTAAAATTTCGCAAGCTTCTGCCAAGTATAGAGACGGTGATAAGCGATTAGAAATCACTATCCTGGATTCGGGTGGGATGGCCTTGGCTTCCTTGGGAGCGGCTGCCTGGACGATGCTAGATGTGGATCGCGAGACCGATGATGGTTATGAAAGAACGACTAAAATAGATGGTTTTAAAGCCTATGAAAAGTTCAATGCCAAAACCGGTGATGCAGAGATTTCTATTTTTTACAAAGATCGTTTTCTAGTATCTATCAATGGCGACAATCTTGAGAAGGGGGATGCCGAAAGTGTGCTTGATGACTTGGATTTGGATGAGTTGGATGATATGTAGAGGAGAATTTTTAGACTTCAGAAGTTTTCTCGGGCAAGACTTGGGAAACTTCTGAAGTCTTCCCTTTTAACCTAAATTCAACTTCGCATTACGGCCCTCCAATAAATGTAAGTGTTCCTCCATAATAAATTCTTTATCCTCAAAGCGTGAGCTCCTCTGCCGCCCATCCTCTTGCCGCTTGATGCTCCTCGCAAAACGACGAACACTCTCAGGGCTATCAAGAATTAGACCGGGTATGGCTGTGTTTTTGCCCGCTTCATCTTTAGCTACCATCGTGAAGTAAGACGAATTACAGTGCTTAATCTTACCAGTCTGAATATTCTCGGCCTCTACTCTGATACCGACTACCATGGAAGTGTTACCCGTGTAATTGATCGAAGCTTTTAGGGTAATTAACTCACCTACTTCAACAGGGTTTAGGAAGTCAACTTTATTGACCGAAGCGGTGACACAGTAATGGCCAGAATGTTTGGAGGCACAGGCAAAGGCGATCTGATCCATAAGATTCAGAATATAGCCGCCATGAATCTTCCCACTAAAATTGGAGTGAGAAGGTAGCATGAGTTGCGTAATAATGATGCGCGATGCTCGGGTCGTTTTAAAATGCTTCACAAGTAATATGGGTTACTCGACACCAAGCTGGCGTTCGAGGTAGGATTATATCTGTCTCTTATACACATCTCCGAGCCCACGAGACCGAGGCTGATCTC
>CAJXUM010000077.1 GCA_913060855.1 uncultured Lewinella sp.
CGAGATCAGCCTCGGTCTCGTGGGCTCGGAGATGTGTATAAGAGACAGGCCTAGTCCCTGCTATTGAGGGCTACAGGCCGTACTTATCCATCCGTCGATACAAAGCCGCTCTTGTCAGTCCCAATTCATCTGCCGCTTTAGAAATATTCCCACCATGATGAGTCAAGACCTTACGAATAGCCCAACTTTCCAAATCTGCGAGGTTATAGCTTTCTGGCTCACCCGCCTTTTTCCCGTTTCGGGAGTTGTTTTCACCTTGTTGGATGAAGTCGGAAATAGTCAATTCGCGGTCTTCGGCTAGAATGACGGCTCTTTCAACAGCATGTCGCAGCTCTCGGATATTACCCGGCCAGCCGTAGGCTTGCAGTTGTTTTATCGTCTCCTTTTTGAGCGTTAGGGTAGGGCGCTGGTACTTGCGCGTATATATTTTGAGGTAATGGTCGATCAATAAAGGGATATCTGATTGGCGCTGTCGGAGCGGTGGAAGTTTGATCTCTACGGTATTGATTCGATAGACCAAATCCTGTCGGAAATTACCCTCTCCAACCATATCATACAGTGGCTTATTGGTCGCACAAATCAAGCGAATATCAATATTAATAGGCTCATTGGCACCGATTCGTTGCACTTGCCGACTTTGCAACGCAGTAAGCAACTTGGCTTGTAGCGGTAGCGATAGGTTTCCAATTTCGTCTAGAAACAAACTACCACCTGAGGCAATCTCGAATCGACCTGCTCGGTCTACTTTTGCATCGGTAAAGGCGCCCTTTTTATGACCAAATAGCTCACTGCCAAATAAGGTCTCAGGAATGGCCCCCAAATCAACACTAATAAACACCTCATTAGACCGTTGAGACTGGCGATGGATTGCCCGAGCGACTAATTCCTTACCCGTACCATTTTCACCCAAAATGAGCACATTGGCATCCGTTTTCGCTACCTTCTCGACCATGCTGAAAACCTGCTTGATCGCTTGCGATTCGCCAATAATTTCGCCGAAAGGCTGGTCGAGGTCATTACTTAACGTTTGTTTTTTTTCTTCTAAGGTTTTAACCTTTTTCCGCGATTGGCTTAATTCCAAGGACTTTAACAAGGTGGTGAGTAGCCGTTCATTGCGCCAGGGCTTTTCTATAAAATCTAGCGCACCAATTTTCACACACTTTACCGCTGTTTTTACATCAGCATAGGCGGTGATCATGATGACTTGCGCATCAGGTTTCAGTTCGATCGTCTTTTCTAGCCACATCATGCCATCCTTTCCCGAAGTATCCCCTTTCCTGAAATTCATATCCAACATGATCAGGTCAAATTCTCCATTACGGAGATGCCTTGGCAATTGGAATGGATTATTCTCTGTCGTAACATCAGTAAAATGCTGAGAAAGGAAAAACTTGAGACTCAAGAGAATATCTTCTTCATCATCGACGATTAGAATTCGTGCCTTTTTCTTCTCCATGATTTAATTTACTTTCTGTCTTTCTTACGAATTACCAGCTTCAGGCCTGACCATACTTTATCCACAGCACATACTTTTACATCCACTAGTTTGTTGGCAAAAGCAGCGGCGCGTATCGTATCCTCCGTCACATCTGTGGGTACCTTTGAAGCCTTCTTAGGCCAGGACACCCAAATCATACCGTTGGACTTGATCTCTGATCTTAGTAGTGGAAGAAGCTGGTCTAGCTCTTCTTTTTGTCGGGTGAAGAAATGAATGAAGTCTTTTGGAGTAGTATCATCTTCCAATATCTCAACTTCTTCTGGCCAGTTTTGAAATAGTTCAAAGTAATGTACTGGCTGCTGAACAAGTTTAATGGTAAACCCAGGCTTGATGCCGAGTTTTTTACTTAGCGGTGTTCCTGAATAACCAGCTGATTGGGTAGTCTTTTGATGATCCATTGTTATAAAGATACACTTTGGAAGAAAAAGTTGCTACAATTCTGTTCGTTTTCGAACACTTTCTGTTCATTAGTGAACGCTGTATACGGACTGGAAGACTAGTGTTTGATTTTAAGTGGTTGATTAGTAATGTTTTGTGAAAAATGGCACGCTGGTTGCCCTTAAGGAATAACTGTTAGAAGAATTGTCCGTTTTTATCAAATTATTTCACCGACTATTAGGACAATCTTCAGAAATCACCCGACTTTACAAAATTTTAAGAATCACTTACAATCCTTGCAATGGATAAGAAAATTAAGAAAAAGAATTGGAGCATACAGAAGATCGGGCTCTACGCCTTGGGCCTAGCGGCAGCCGTCTTTCTGTTTATGGCTATCTATCGGGATGCAGGAACCTCCCGGTTGAATGTTGAACAAGAGCGACTACTTACCGATACCATCAATCAAGGCGTATTCAAGGAATATATCACACTATTTGGTGTAGTAGAACCCATCAAGACCGTTTACTTGGATGCCATCGAAAGCGGTAAGGTAGAAGAGGTTCTGATCGAAAATGGTACAATGGTTGAAGCTGGCCAAAGAATCCTGCGTTTATCTAACCTTGATCTTCAGCTTAATGTATTGAACCAAGAAGCACAAGTTGTTAATCAGATCAATGACATTCGTCAAACGAGTATTTTGATGGATCAGCAAAGCCTGAATTTGAAGGAACTCGCACTGGATATTGAATACCGAATTGATCTGTTTGAAAAGCGTACGGCTAGGAATAAATTACTCTTTCAAGATAGTGTCATATCTCAGGTCGACTATGAAGAGGCACAAGATGAGTACGAACATTTGTTACGCCGAGCCAAGCTGCTGGAGCAGACGATTGAAAAGGATTCCCTTTTCCAATTGATGCAGCAAAACCAGATGACAACTACCCTGGATCTGATGAAGCGAAATTTGGATTTTGCCAAGGGTAGTCTCGATAACTTGACGATTAAAGCACCTATTTCCGGTCAAATTTCTTCCTTGGATTCTGAAATTGGGCAGCTAATCAACCGGGGAGAGCGAATCGCTCAAATCGATTTGCTAGACAACTTTAAAATCAGAGCTCAAATTGATGAGTACTATATCTCACGGATATTTCCGAACCAGCAAGGCAGTTTTGTGATGGATGGCCAGACATTTATGCTAACGGTCAATAAAATCTATCCGGAGGTGACCAACGGTACATTTGAAGTAGATATGCTTTTTGTGGGCCAACAGCCAGGAAATATCAAGCGAGGACAAAGTATTTCATTAAAATTATCACTTAGTGATGAAACACAAGCAACCTTGCTCGCAAAAGGTGGTTTTTATCAAACGACGGGAGGTAACTGGGTATATGTGATTGATGATTCGGGCGTAGCGCGTAGGCGCGATATCCGAGTAGGACGTCAAAACCCGAATTACTATGAAGTGCTTGAAGGCCTAGACGATGGAGATATTGTCATCGTTTCCAGCTATGAAAACTTTGGAGACAAAGATGAGCTGGTACTGAAATGATGGATTTTTGCAACTAAGCGTAGGGGTAAGTCGTCATATAATGACATCATATAACTACATAGTACTAAAACCATCAAATCAATTTACACATGAGAATCATACTAATCCATATTATTGTGGCGCTGTTATTGGGCTTTTGGTCTAATGATGTAGCGGCTCAAGAAGGAGACTTTCGTTCCCTGGAACCATTTAATTCTATCTTGTTGAAAGGTAACTGGGATGTGATCCTAGAACAGGGAACGGAGCCCTCCATTCGCATGGCAGCCAAAGATCCTAACAAATTGGATCAAGTGGAGGTAAGCATTGAGAATGACAAACTTCGCCTCATTTACAATGTGATACCTGGAAAAGAATGGAAAGACCATCCCCGGATTAAGGTCCATTTGATTTACACCGAATTGGAAGGGATTGATGTAGAAGGAAAATTGGTCGTCGAAAGTCGATCTACCATTCAAACCGAAAACTTCGATCTAGACGTTGAAGGCTATCTCAAAGGAGAGATGGATATCATCGCCAAAACATGCGATGTCGATGTCGAGGGCTATTTTAGATTAGAACTTCGTGGCGAAACCCAGGAATTTGATCTAGACATGGAAGGTTTTGGAAAAGTATGGGCAAGCAAGCTCATCGCTCAATCCGCCGAAGTATCGATAGAGGGAATGGCCTCGGCTTATGTGCACGCCAATGAGTCGTTGTACGCCAAGGTAGAAGGAATGGCCAAATTGGGTTATGCTGGAGACCCGCAGGATAAGAAAATTAAGCGAGAGGGATTAACCCTCGTATCAAAAAGATAATCATCTGATTCAAATAATGCTTTTCACAAGCTTATCGTAAAACAAGCAAGTCATGATTAGAACCAACAAACTTTTTAAGGTCTATCAGACCGAAGAAGTGGAGACCACGGCCCTCAACGAGGTCGATATCGAAATCAAAGAAGGAGAATTTGTCTCTATTATGGGACCCTCCGGTTGTGGTAAATCTACGCTCCTCAATATCTTGGGTTTAATTGATAATCCCAATGGTGGAGAATACTTTTTCCTCGATGAAGAAGTATCTGATTATTCCGAAAGACAACGCTCCAAATTGCGTAAGAATAATATCGGATTCATCTTTCAGAGCTTTAACTTGATTGATGAACTGACGGTGTTCGAAAATGTCGAATTACCATTGATCTATACCAAAGTAGGATCAAAAGATAGAAAAGCTCGTGTAGAAGAAGTGTTGGAGAAGATGAATATGATGCATCGTCGCAATCACTTTCCTCAGCAATTATCCGGTGGTCAGCAACAACGTGTGGCTGTAGCTCGTGCCATTATCAATAACCCTAAGTTGATCCTTGCGGATGAGCCTACAGGTAACTTGGATAGTGCCAATGGTAGTGATGTAATGAAGACGCTGGTACATCTTAACAATGAGGGCGCTACTATCATTATGGTGACTCACTCTCAATACTGTGCTGAGTTTGGTACACGTATTATCCGCATGCTCGATGGCCAGGTGGTCACTGAGAACATGCTTAGTAAGCCAATGTTATAGTTATAGCATGTATCATCCTATATTTTTTTGATTTAGGAAAATACATACTAATGGTACTAATATATATTGCGAGTTACAGGGTGACAGGTTCGTTAACCCGTAACTCGCAATTGTTAGGCCATCATACCGTAAGCAAGTAATAACTAATTACTTGTTTTTAGTACTGGGAAACTTGGGATCACTAATGAATCCTGCGTTCTGCATTTAACCTTGCTCTTTCTTTTCCAATTTAGGGAATACTGATCACCGCATTAACTACTTACCTACCTGCCTTGCAATGCAAAGGTGGGCTGTCGCTGTTATGTCTAAAATAATCACCCGATGCATCTAGAACATTTCAAAATTGCCATCCGAAGCCTAACTCGCAATAAACTATATGCGGGAATTAATATGCTAGGCCTCACTTTGGGCTTAGCGGTAGTCATGCTGATTGGTTTATTCCTCTTGGATGAGTGGACTTTTGATACCTTCCATAAACAGGCTGACCAGATTTATCGGGTGCTTGAACACAAGGGAATTGACGGTTCTAATGCAGAGCGAATGGCGGGCGTGCCACTCAAAGTAGCCTTGGACGGAGAAGAAAAGTTTCCTGAAATAGAGGAAGCTGTTTTTGTCAATGGATATGGGCGGGTACTATTGATCAATCCGGAAAAACAAAACTCATTCTATGAAGAGCTGCTCATGGCCGAAAAGGACTTCCTAAAGGTCTTTGACTTCAGTCTGGCAAAAGGAAATCCGGAACAAGCTTTACTAGAACCTTCGACCGTCGTACTCTCTCACGAACTCGCCCAAAATCTATTTGGAGAGGTCGACCCTATGGGTAAAATCCTAGAAACAGACCGGGGCGCTAATTTCCGGGTTACCGGCGTGCTAGAGCCTATCCCTGGCAATTCCCACCTACAATTCACCCTACTCGCCTCCGCCGAAACCCTCAAACAGTTTGATGACTGGGAAAGAACTTCAACAACCGATTGGACATCCAATTTTTGGATTACCTATTTGCGCCTATCTCCTCAGGCGGACCCGGTTCAATTGGCGGGGAAAATAACGGAAATGGTGAATAAGCAACGAACCACGGAAGATCCCAAGAGTGAGTTCGAATTACAGGCCTTAACGGATATTCATTTTCATTCTGGTGAATTGAGCCACGATCGAAATGCAGGAAAGGGGCAACTGTCCTATCTATATATATTTGGACTGGTTGGCGTTTTCATCCTCTTCATTGCTAGCATTAACTATATCAATCTGACAACTGCTCGGGGAATTAATTATGGTAAGGAAGTGGGGGTGAGAAAGGTGATTGGTGCCACCAAAAAACATTTGATCCAACGGTTCTTTTCAGAGAGTTTGGTTCTCTGCTCTATATCCTTCTTCCTAGCTTTCAATATTGTTTACCTACTACTACCGCGCTTCAATACATTTACTGGAAAAGATATACACCTCGACTTGGGCAGTAACCCCTTGTTATTGACTTTTTTATTGGGACTATTAGCTGTCGTTAGCTTATTAGCAGGAGCTTACCCCGCTTTTCAATTATCAAGATATAGCCCCATCCGCATACTGAAAGGCAAGCCTACCGAATTGTCTGGACAACTTAGCTTACGCAAAGGACTGGTTATCTTTCAATATGTAGTATCTAGTGTAATGATTACGGGAACCCTGATCGCTGTCTTGCAGCTGCGATATATTCAATCTAAGGATTTGGGCTTTTCGGAAGATCAATTGATCGTCATGGATATCAATAGCGGCCGCGTGCGGGGTGGCTTTGAGACCATTAAACAAGCGTATGGAGATCTGACTACCGTTAAGTCAGTCAGTGTATCTTCCCGGGTGCCTGGCGAATGGAAGGTGGTTCCACAGATAGAGCTCCGTTTACCTGGAGCCATTGGGGAGGAAATACCAGAAGGTTATTTGATGGGAGTAGATGAAGATTTCTTGACTACTTTCAAGATTGAATTATTGCAAGGCCAAAACTTCCTAGGAGATCCAAATGCCGATTCGACTAGCCTCATCGTCAATGAAACAGCAGCAGCTTTATTAGGCATCACCACATTGGATGACCAAACGGTACAAATTCCTGGAATATCTTTCAATAGCCAAGCCCGAAACCTCACCTCGCCTTTTAATAGCGTAGTAAAGGGGATTGTGAAAGACTTCCATTTCCAATCGCTGCATGACGAAATAGAACCGCTCGTTTTAGCTTATCGAAACAACCCGATGCATGGTATCGATTACTTTACCGCAAGAATTGAGGGGGATAAGGCCGATGAAACGATTGCACAAATGACGGAAATACTGCATGGCGTCGACCCAAATCATATTTTTGAGTATCACTTCTTGGATGATCAATTGTCCCTTTTTTATGAAACAGATCGGCAACGCAGTCGCTTGTTCTCTATGGCAGGGGCCTTCGCAATTTTCATTGCTTGTATCGGCGTATTTGGCCTAGCAGCCTATACGGCTCAACGACGGACCAAGGAGATTGGTGTGCGTAAAGTCCTCGGTGCTAGTGTGTCGAATCTGATTTTGCTGATTGCACAGGAATTTATTCGTTTGGTACTTTGGTCTTTGCTACTGGCTATTCCTATCGCTTGGTGGGCGGCCAATCTCTGGTTAAGTGATTTTGCGTATCGAATCAATCTGCAATGGTGGATGTTTATTCTGCCCGGAATTTTGGCGTTGGTCGTTACGCTCTTGACGGTAAGTTCACAGGCGATCAAAGCAGCTCGAATCAATCCGGTAGAAGCCTTACGATATGAATAAGCTATAAATCGCAAGTCACCGCCTTGTAGCCATTGCAGGTGTTTCCCACCTGCAATCCACACTAGGCCAGCCCTAAAGACTTCAGAAGTTTCTAGGATATGGCCAGGCAAACTTCTGAAGTCTCAGCCCTCAGCCGTTGCAAGTGTTTTTCACCTGCAACTTGCAGCAGAAAAAACAAGCATTATGTTTAGAAATTATTTGAAAATAGCTTTACGTAATACCTGGAAGAATAAGACTTACTCAGGTATCAACATATTTGGACTCGCTATCAGTCTGTCAGTGGCCTTATTGATGTTATTGTGGGTAAAAGATGAAGTGAGCATTGATAAGTTTCATGATAAAGGTTTGGCCATCCAGCGCTTATTGATGGTCTATCCACAAGAGGGCGGCAAGCGAGTGGCCAATCCTTATATAGCTTATCCCATGTTGCAGCAGATTGAGACGGAGGTGCCAGAAGTGGAAGAAGTCATTTATTTTGATTATCCCGAGGGACAATTGGTAGAGAAAGAGAAACTATCGTACAAGGAGGCTGGAATGTCTAGTAATAGTGCAATTTTTTCCACTTTCTCCTTTCCCGTTTTGCACGGGGACATCAAGCGTTTGGATGAGACCATTAATGGAATTGTCATTTCTGAAAGTATGGCGGGTCGTTTTTTTGGCCGTAATTGGGAATCAAGCGCATTGGGCGAAACGCTTCGCATGAATGACCGCGACGATTTTGTTGTAGAAGCCATTTTTGCAGATATTCCAGCCAATTCTTCCCTGAAATTTGACTTTGTCACCAATGTCGACCACCGTATCAAACGCAATGATTGGTTATTGGACTGGGGGAATAAAGGAATGGGAGGTGTGATATTACTGCGGGAGGATGCAAGCGCTGAAGCGGCGCTAGCCAAAATAAATACGATATACAAAAACAGTTCAGCCTTCGAAGAAGGAGAATATGTACAATTGCAAGCTTATCAAGATGCTTATTTATACAGTCGATTCGATGACGAGGCTATGCCTACGCAAGGGAGAATCGAATATGTTCGACTCTTTTCAATTTCGGCTTTTTTACTATTGATCATAGCCTGTATTAATTTTGTCAATTTGGCCACTGCCAGGGCCTCGAAGCGAGCGAGAGAGGTAGGCGTGAGGAAAGCAGTAGGGGCGGGGCGGACCTCCCTGATCGCCCAGTTTTTATTTGAATCCACCGTGATTACTGTTATCGCTGTTGGAGTGGCTATTTTGCTAGCGGAGCTAAGTTTACCTGCTGTTCGCACCATGGCCGACAAGGCTTTGTTTTTTGATTATACCTCCGTCAATTTTTGGTTGGGAATATTGGGTATCATTAGTTTGACGGCTTTCTTTTCGGGACTTTATCCGGCCTTTGTGCTGTCCTCTTTCAAAACTATCCATGTATTGAAGGGGCGTTTAACCGAAACCCTGAAGCACGTCAGTCTTCGTAAAATGCTAGTGATTACACAATTTGTATTGGCCTTAATCTTAATAGCTGGAGCCTTAGTCATTCAGCAACAAATTAGCTATATCAAAAATAAAAACCTGGGGTTGGATAAGGAGAACCTCTTCTACATTTCTGCGGATGACAAAGCTCCCGAAAACTACCAACTACTTAAAAAAGAACTACTCAAGTATCCTTCGATTGCCGGTGTGACGGCCTCTAGCCATAGTCCTATTCAGGTAGGAGCCTCTACGACTGGGGTCGAATGGCCCGGAAAACGCCTCGACCAACGCAACCAAGAATTTAAAATGATGTGGGTGGAAGAGAACTTTATGGACGGCTTCAACGTCCAGATGAAAGAAGGCCGTTTTTACCAAACGGATATGAGGTATGATACTAGTAATATTGTGTTGAATGAAACGGCCATTCGAGTGATGGGTATCGAGGATCCCATTGGAAAACGAATAGATTGGTGGGAATCGCCGCGCACCATTATTGGTGTGGTAAAGGATTTTCATGTCGGCTCTTTGTATGAAACCATTGAACCACTAGGCTTGATTCTAGATAAAGATAATTCTTCCTGGTTATTTATACGCACTGAAGCTGGGCAAACAGAAGCAGCGGTAGTCGCTCTG
Source organism: uncultured Lewinella sp. (assembly GCA_913060855.1). Classification (GTDB taxonomy): domain Bacteria; phylum Bacteroidota; class Bacteroidia; order Chitinophagales; family Saprospiraceae; genus DT-111. Next base: position 9,804 of record CAJXUM010000077.1, read on the forward strand.
GAGGCCACTTATAGTAAGGTTTTTCCAGATACTCCACTTGATTATAAGTTTCTTGATGAGCAATATCAGCGAAGATATAAGGGAGAAGTCTTGACGGGAACCCTAGCTAAATATTTTGCTTTCATTTCTATTTTAATTTCTTGTCTAGGGTTATTAGGTTTAGCGACTTTTTTAGCGGAGCAAAAAACGAAGGAGATTGGTATCCGAAAAGTGATAGGGGCCTCTACGAAGCATATTGTTACGCTACTATCTCGTGATTTCTTGCTATTGGTTGGTATCGGTTTACTACTCGGTATTCCTATTGCTTGGTATCTGTTAGATAGTTGGCTGAGTAAATTTGCTTACGGGATTGATCTACAATGGTGGATGTTTGCCGTACCTGTGGGGATCGCGATATTTATTGCACTACTAACGGTTGGAATACAGAGTTTGAAGGCGGCTTTTAGAAATCCGATTACTGCTTTGCGCTCGGATTAAGTCACCGCGACTCGGCCATTGCAGGTTATCGCCGTTGCAGGTGTTTTTCACCTGCAACCGATACTGCGCCAACCCTGAAGACTTCAGAAGTTTCTAGGATTTGGCCAGGCAAGCTTTTGAAGTCTAAGTTATTACACTCATAAATGACGACATATGTTCACGAATTATCTGAAAATTGCATTTAGAAGCCTGTGGAAAAGAAAACTGTTTTCAGGGATTAATCTACTAGGATTAGGCATAGCTATTGCGGCTAGCCTTTTGTTGTTTCTGACGACTTTACATGAATTCAGTTACGATAATTTCCATGAGAATTCGGATCGCTTATACCGGGTCTATCAAGAAGAGAACCTAGCGACAGGTGTTGATCGCCAAGCGAATCTACAGGTGCCTTTGCAACCCGCAATTCTAGAAGCCTTTCCCGAAATTAAACATGCCAGTCGATGGATGAATTCTGGGGGAGTGGTTTACAATGGCGATAATATTACAGGCAATTCCTTTCGATATGTGGATGAAGGATTTCTACAAATGTTTTCTTTTAAGTTACTGAAAGGAGATCCCGAAAAAGCCCTACAAGGTCTAAATAACGTAGTGGTAACAGAGGGATCCGTCAAGAAGATATTTGGAGAAGAAGATCCGATGGGTAAGACGCTGACGATAGTGGATGAAGGTAAGCGGATGAACATGCAAGTGACCGGCGTAATAGAAGATACGCCTACTAATTCTTCCTTAGAATTGGGGCTCTTGATGCGCTTTGAAAATCAACCTTCTTTCGAAGCAGATAAAGACAATTGGGATAATTATTCGCACGATCTATATGTGTATCTACCCGAAGATTTAGGGAAAGATCAGTTTGAGGACCGCGTTACAAGTGTAGTGAAGACCTATATGGGCGAGTCGATAGAGTTGATCAAGGAAGATGGCGGAGTCGCTGATGAAGATGGTGAGTACCTACGTTTGCGCCTGCAGCCGCTGTCTGATATCCACTTCGACACTTTATTGACGGGATCCAGTATGCGCAAAGCCTTCCCCTTAGGCCTATTTATTATTGGCTTATTTATTCTGACAATTGCTTGCTTTAACTTTGTCAATCTTACTTTGGGTAGTTCACTGACCCGAATGAAAGAAGTCGGCGTGCGGAAAGTATTGGGGGCTAGTCGTCGCCAGGTAATTACACAATTTTGGGGAGAAGGTTTTATCGTGATACTAATGGCCTTAGTTTTGGGTTTGGTGTTGGCGGATCTGATTTTACCCGAATTCAATGCTTCCTTCCGGCAATCTATTTCCTCTGTCTCTTATACACATCTGACGCTGCCGACGAAGAGGATAGTGTAG
>CAJXUM010000078.1 GCA_913060855.1 uncultured Lewinella sp.
TACACTATCCTCTTCGTCGGCAGCGTCAGATGTGTATAAGAGACAGGTTTCTACCTGTAGCAAAAATCGAAAAAGAAGAAGGGGACAATTCCAAAGCGGATTACATTTTTGAGCCCAGCAAAGAAGGCTTATTGGAAGACTTAGTACCTAGTATTCTGCAAACACAATTCTACAAGTATTTGCTAGATACACATGCTTCTGAGCATGGCGCCCGTATGACGGCGATGGACAAGGCGACCGAAAATGCCGAAGAATTGCTACGTGACATGAAGATCACTTACAATAAAGCACGTCAGGAGGTGATCACCAATGAAATCCTTGAGATTGTTGGTGGTGCTGCTGCACTGGAGAGTGCTTAGATCAACCATAATTATTAGCGATATAAAAAAGGGGAATGGCGGAAGCTATTCCCCTTTTTGTTTGTCATTGGACTTGGGTTTTGACGGTGCTTTCGAGCCCATGTCAGGTCCAAGCATGCTTAGCTAGGCGATTTGCTTTCCATGCCCATAGGTGTTAACTTGCAACTCAGCTCTTTTCTTGCATCAACTCGAAGACACCTATGCTTATCCAAGTATTCATCACCGTGGGTATTTCTCAGGCGCTTGTTCTGGCCTTACTGCTGTGCCTGAAAAAGGGGCGAAAGACGGCTGATTTGATTCTTGCGATGGAGCTCACCGTCATGTTTATTATTTCTATCCTCTATAATTATCGCAACGAAATACGAGAAGTAGTAGCCGTTCTACCGCTACACGCCTATGTGTTGGGCTATTTGGGAGCACTCTTGTTTTACCTGTATGTCAAAGCCGTTGTGCAAGGCGAACTACAGTGGCGATGGAAGCGAGATAGTTTGCATCTTCTTCCTTTTGGCATAGCCATGTTGCTACTGTCTATTTACTATTATCCCTTAAGTAGGGTGGAGCAGTTGGCCCAGTATGACATGGTGAGTAGTAGTCAAGCTCCCTTATGGTTTGAGTTGATCTATTATGGTCTGTTCCTTGGCGTTTTCCCCTATTATCTATACCAGACCTATTTACTGCTGCAAAAACACGAACATTATATCCTGACCAAGTTTTCCTACAAAGAAGATATTGGTTTAGAATGGTTGAACCGCTTCTTTTGGATAGAGCTGATAACTTGGGGAGCCTTTATGATATTTGAAGTCTTGGGGCAACATTGGCTGGTCTTGTTGGGAGACTGGGGACTACAATTGGGTTTTATTTTTATGATGCTAGGCATTATGTATCTGGGTGTATATGGCTTGCGTGAGCATCCCGTATTTGTACAGCAACAAGAAGAACCGGCTATTACTGCGAATCCTGCCGCCGGCTTGGCCGAAGAGAAAGCCAATGATTACCTAGACCAATTGTTGAGCTATATGCTTCGGGAAAAGCCCTTTCTGGCGCCCAAGATTTCCATTGCTGAATTGTCTCACCGTACAGGTATTCCGGTCAATCATTTATCAAAAATCATTAATGAGCAATTAGGGCTCAATTTTTTCGATTTTATCAATTCCTATCGAGTAGAGGAATTCAAACGCCTAGTCAGCGAGGCTAAACATGAGCATTTTACTTTGCTAGGACTGGCATTCGAAGCAGGCTTTAATTCCAAGTCTACTTTCAACGCCATCTTTAAAAAATTCACTCAGCAAACACCCAGTGAATATATTCGAAATCTTCAAACACTTCCCATCGCTGGAAGTAGCTTATCATGAAAAGTTTTACGGAAAGTGGCTTGGACTTTAGGTTCAATGACGATTGGGTGGTCAAGAAATACGACAGTCATCGTTACTATAAAGGCTTGAGTGGGGTGGGCTTAAAAGGCATTGATTTTATTGCACTTAATATAAAAGAAAACTTAGCTGTCTTTTTTGAAGTAAAGAACTACAGAACTCGTTATCGCGTAGAAAACGGTGAGCCCATTTATCCCACTCTCAAGGCGCCTGATATACTGGGACAAGCACTAAGTGAAAAAATAAAGGATACGCTCTTGGCGATCAATGCCATTACCACCTATTTTCGAAAAAGCTTCTTGTATCGTCTATTTTTGCCGCTCATTATTCGTCTCCCTTTGTATAGAAATGATCGGTTCTTCTGGACAAAGGTAGCACACTGTATTTACGAACACCATAATCTGCAGGTGGTATTTTGGGTAGAATTGGAGGAAGTCGATACGCCTTATATCGACGAACTTAATACCATCGTAGATCATCTGCTGAAAGAAGAAACGATCCAAGTATTTTTAGCAGATACCCGTCAACACCCTTTTTCTTCTTCTCTCAAAGTGGAAGTTGGAATGAAGTCTACTACATAGTAGCTGAAAAAGCGTCCGACTTCCCCTGTAATGCCATTCTCGGACGATCGTCCGACCATCTTATCCTTTCTTTGTTAACAAGCGATTATTGAGATAGGGCCATGTTATGACCGCTTAGCCGATTCAAATAGGGCTTTGGACAATTCAGCCATCCTATTAGACGATTCAAAGATTTGTACTGGAAATAGAAAAGGGATTCCTACAGATTTGTAAAGGAACACAGGAAATAAAGAACCTTAAGTATAATTGAAAATGAAATACCCGACTGCCTTACTTTTTACCTTACTCTTTTTTGCAAATGCTATAAGCGCCCAAACAAGTACTTTAAAGGGCTACATCGGCACTGCCTTAGAAAACAATATTGCCTTGCAGCAAAAGAACCTTTCTTACCAACGCAGCTTGCAAGCGCTAAAGGAAGCAAAGGGGCTATTTTTTCCCAAAGTTACTTTCAATGCGCGCTATTCGATGGCACAAGGGGGACGTACCATTGATTTTCCCGTCGGCGATTTAATGAATCCCGTTTACGAAAACCTAAATCTGATTAACGACTTAGCAAGTGATGCAAATCCTAGCTATCCCAGTATTCCCACTTACCCTACTTTAGACAATATCGCTACTAATTTTCTACGTACACGAGAACAGGAAACCACCATTCGAGCTGCGATGCCACTTTTCAATGCATCGATTATCCAAAATCAACGGATACAAGAAAATCTTTCAGAGACAGAACGAATAGGAGTGGAAGTATACAAACGTGAATTGGTCAAAGAAGTAAAAACGGCCTATTTCAATTACGCCAAAGCGGTACAAGCCGTAAGCCTTTTTGAAAATACAATGGAATTAGTCAACGAAAATCTTCGGACGAGTGAAAGCTTATACCGCAATCATAAGGTAACAATTGATGAAGTATATACGGCTCAAGCGCAGATCAAAGCCGTAGAACAGGACCTGGCCAACGCCCAGAAAAATGAAAAGATCGCCCAATCCTACTTCAATTTTTTACTGAATGAGGAATTTGAAACAGCGATAGCGCTAGAAGTGAATCGTGTCGATCCGCTTGCAGTGAGTAAGCAGGAATCCTTGGTCGAAACTGCACAGATGAATCGCGAAGAGATTCAGCAAATGAATCACTACTTAGCCGTGACTGATAGCAAGATCAAATTGAACAAAGGAAATATGTTGCCAGCTGTGAATTTGGCTTTGGATTACGGGGTGCAAGGAAGAGATTACAACCTGGATTCAGATAGTGATTTTGTGATGGGTTCAGTCGTAATGAGTTGGAATCTTTTTGATCGATCCAATAAACCTAAAGTACAACAAGCTCGCATCGAAAAAGAAGAGTTGAATCGCCAGAAACTAGAGATACAGCGTAAAATTGGCCTACAAACAATTAGTGCTTTGCACGAGTTGGAAGCGAGCGGGAAGCAAATAGAATTGGCCGAAGCACAAGTCAAAGCTTTAGACCAGGCTTATAAGTTGGTCAACAAAAAATACACCCTAGGACAAGCCAATCAAGTAGAACTGACCAATGCTCGAACGCAAATGACGAATGCCCAACAGCAACTCATCATTGCGCGCTATGACTTTCAAATCAGACAAGCTGAATTGGAACGAGCTACGGGTACTTATAACTTCAACTAATCCGTCAGGGAACTAAGAAATTTAGGTGTTTGAGGTGGAGGGTAGATAAGTTTAGATGATGATATTCCTAGTCTATTCTCCACTCTTGAACACTTATTATAAACGATCTAACGACCTTATCCGATGAAAAAAGTAACTCGAATTCTCCCCTTATTATCTATTACTCTATTCCTGTTCGCTTGTGGTAATAATGAATCGCCCCTGGCAGAACAAAATACACCGAACTCCCGCAAAGTAGAGACCTTTGCCGCCGCTCCTATCGATTATGAAGAAGTGATTTTTGCTACTGGCAAATTGGCCTCTAGTGAAGAAAGCAAACTCAGTTTCAAGACTGGAGGGATCATCAAGAAAATCCATGTAAAGGAAGGGCAGCAGGTACGAAAAGGACAAGTGCTAGCCGAATTGGACCTTTCTGAAATACAAGCCCAAACCCAGCAAGCTAGCCTGGGGCGAGAGCAGGCATCCCTTAATATCGATAATGCAAAACTGGCCGTTAAATTGGCCGAACGGGATTATCGAAATGCAAAGGCATTGTACCAAGATAGTGTAGCAACACTAGAACAATTGGAAAATGCAGAGGTGCAGTTGGACAATGCCAAAAATCAGCTAGAGGCCGCAGGAAAAGGACTTGATTTTAGCAGCCGGAATGTGACGATGGCAGAATTTAATCTCAAGTATTCCAAGATTATTGCTCCATCCAATGGGGTGATACTACGAAAAAAAGCAGAGGCAAATGAATTGACCAGCCCTGGCAAAGTCATCTTTGATTTTGGAACGAAGGATAAGGCCATGGTCATTCGCGTTAATTTGACCGATAAAGATATTATTCACGTCAATTTAGGCGACCGAGCCGATGTACAATTCGATGCCTACAATAATCATGTATTCGAAGGGATTGTCAGAGAAATAGCAAGTATCGCTGATCCGTATACCAATACTTACGAAGTGGAAGTGGAAGTAGTATCCGGGGGTAAGAAATTACTATCTGGCTTTATCGGAACAGTGGAAATTGAATCGGCTAGCAAAGTGGTTCTACTTGAGATTCCTGTCGATGCATTGATTAAAGCGAATGCCAATAAAGGAGAAATCTTTCTGGCACAAAATGGTAAGGCCAAAAAGGTCCCCATTGAAATTCATCGCATCCGCGGAGATCGACTCCTTGTTAGTAAAGGACTAGAAGCCCAAGATGAAGTAATCATCAGTAGTGTAGGTTATATCGAAGAGGATGAGACGATCCTCATCAGTCAAAAGCAGTAGATTTTCCACCGCCTATTTTATCCTTTTCATGCTGACTCTTTTCCTTGATACGGTAGTCGTTGACTATGTGTAGCGACAAGGGGTTAGAATGCTGATTTTAAAAATACAAGAAATGAATATTCCTCGGTTTTCAATCAATAATTATCAATTTACACTTACGGTTTTTGTAGCCCTTTTAGTGCTGGGTATTCTATCTTTTATTGCTATGCCCCAACGAGAAGATCCGGTAGTCGAAATACCTAATAGTATCGTCGTGGCGGTTTATCCGGGTGCCAACCCCGAAGACATGGAAAGTCAGGTAGTAGATGTGATTGAAGAAGCAGTGAATGAACTGGATGACCTGAAAGAAGTGTCGACTATCATTAAAGATGGGGTATCGGTAACGGAGGTAGAGTCTTTATTTGGAGGGAATCCCGATGATAAATTTGATGAATTACTGAGACAAGTGAACCAAATCCGAGATCAATTACCTAGTGATCTCTATCAATTGGATGTGCGCCAAATATCTACTAGTACCGTTAATATCATGCAGATGGCCCTGGTCTCTGAAAAAGCCAGCTATCAGCGCATGAAAGAAGAGGCAGAAAGGTTGAAAAAGGTGATTGAAGACGTAGATGGCGTCAAAAAAGTAGAGATCGAAGCCTATCCAGAACAAGAAGTGCGTATCGCGCTGAATCCGGTGTTGATGACAGAAATGAATATTTCTTTGGATGATATTGAGCGTTCTATTCAAAGCAACAATGCGAATATTCCGGGAGGTGCGGTCAAGGTTTCTAATCGCCTGTTCAACATCAAGACATCCGGTGCTTATGATGATTTGCGGCAAATTAAAAATACAGTCGTAGGGAGTTATCAGGGAAAGATTATCTACCTGAAAAATATTGCGGCGGTTTATTTTGATTATGAAGATGATCGATGGTTAGGTCGATACAATGGTGAAAAAGCGATCTACATCAACACCCAGCAAAAGGACGGCTATAATATTTTTGATATTGCCAACCCTATAAAAGAACAAGTCGGACAAATGAGTCTGGCTGGAGATATCCGACTGGAATATGTGTTTGATCAGGCGATTGGTGTAAAAGATAGAGTAAGTGGATTCTTATCAAACTTGGTGCAGGGGATTGTCCTGGTGGGAGTGATCATCTTTCTTTTATTGGGTGCTCGTTCCTCCTCTATCGTGATGATGGCGATTCCTTTGTCAATCCTCATTGGTTTGTGGGTGGTAGGGGCAGCAGGTTTTTCACTGCAGCAAATGTCGATTGCTGGGTTGATTGTTGCCTTGGGACTATTGGTGGATAATTCGATTGCTATTATTGAGAATATTGAGCGATTTATAGGCGAGGGCTATAGCCGAAAAGAAGCGGCAATTGAAGCGACACAGCAGCTGATTGCACCCATTACTAGTGCCACCCTGACGACGGTCCTGGCTTTTGTCCCCATCATGATGATGCCAGAAACGGTAGGTGCATTTATAAAGGCACTACCGGTCACCGTTATCGCTACGCTCACCGCTTCTTTGATTATTGCAGTGACCCTGACTCCTTTTATCGCTAGTAAGGTATTAAAAGAGAAAAATCAAGCGCAAAAGCGAACAACAGTTACCTTTAGAAGAATACAAAAATTTGTCGCCGGGCCTTATCGTCGCTCTCTGAATTGGGCATTGCAGCACCGTTTGCTAACCATTTCTTTCGCAGCGGCTAGTCTCGTCGGTGCCTTATTATTGTTTCCATTAGTTGGCGTCAGCTTTTTCCCAAAAGCAGAAAAACCGCAGTTTAGGATTACAGTAAGTTTGCCCAATGGTAGTAATATGGACGCTACCGATGAAGCAGTGCGATATGTAGAAAGCGTTTTAGACACAATCGATGTCATTAAATATTATGCCTCCAATGTAGGGCATGGCAATCCGCGTATCTACTACAATATTGCCCCCGTCAACTATACCAGTACCTATGGTGAGCTTTTCGTCATGTTAAAAGAGTATGATATTGATGCCTTTTATCAGTTGTTAGACGATTTGAGAGGAACCTTTGCTACCTATCCAGATGCTCGTATTGATGTTCGTGAATTTGTACAGGGCCCTCCTTCCGAGGCACCTATCGCCATTAAGATATTTGGAGACGATTTGGACCAATTGCAGGACTATGCCCGGGAAATTGAGAATATAGTGAAAACGGTTCCTGGTGCCATCAACATAGAAAATCCACTCCGGAACAATAGTACCGATCTCTTTTTCAAGATCAATAGAGACAAGGCCATGATGTTGGGGGTCCCCATTCACGTGATTGATAAGTCTATTCGAAGTTTTGTGAATGGCGCTACCATCGGAAAGTATCGAGATAAGAAAGCGGAAGAGTACAACATTGTCATGCGCTATGATTTTGAGGACCAGTTTGAGTTGGAAGACTTCAATCAGCTGACCGTTAATAGTGTAGCGGGACATTTTATCCCTCTTAAGCAATTGGCAGATATTGAATTTTCTGAAGCGCCCAGTATTATAAGTCACTTGGATAATGACCGAACGGCGACTATCCTTGCTGATTTGGACAATGGCTATACGCTCGACCCTGTGATAGGAGGAATTAAAACACAGCTGGATGAGATCGAATGGAAAGAAGGCTATAACTACACCTTCAAAGGAGATTTAGAGAATAGAAATGAATCCTTTGGTGGGATGGGAATTGCATCTGTCATGGCGCTTTTACTGATTTTTGGCGTATTGATTATTCAGTTCAAATCCTTTAGCCAGCCCTTAATTATCTTCTCGGCCTTGCCCTTAGCGATCATTGGATCTATCTTGGCCTTGTTTATTACAGGGATTCCTTTTTCTTTCACCGCCTTTGTAGGACTTACTAGTTTGATCGGTATTGCGATCAATAATTCAATTGTATTGGTGGATTATGCTAATAAATTAAGAGCGGAAGGAAAGTCCGTGGTCGAGGCAGCCATTCAGGCTGGAGAAGTTCGATTTATCCCTATCGTGGCCACTACTTTGACTACTATTTTAGGTTTATTACCCTTGACATTAACTGGAGGATCTTTATGGGCTCCGATGGGTTGGACGATTATCGGTGGGCTATTTACTTCAACCACTTTTGTCCTACTATTAGTTCCTGTTTTATATCAATTGTTCACACCAGAAACGGCAGTAGAACTGAAGGTGGCTCAAGGGAAGGCTTAATAGGATCAGTCAATCTTTGTTATAGTTTACCTTTGATATCGCTTTGGCTCAAAGCGTTATCCATCCCTATTAGATGCTCGGAAAACTAATAAATACAATATGTTTGGTGTTAAACCTAAGGTGAAATACCACCAAACATATTACGTGTACTTACTTTTTCTCACTAACCAGTACAAATGCCGGTGGCATATTCAATGGAACCCAATTGATATCTACATTCCCAAAAATTGTTTCATACAATTTCTTAGTCAGTAGTGAGTAGTGTACTTGAATATAGCGGCCTCCTTGCTTCATACATTGGTGGCATTCTTGTACAATACTGTATCCCAATTCTTTGGGTAAGGCTACAAAAGGAATAGCCGAAATAATGGCATCTACCTTTTCATATCCCAATCTCGCTACATGAGATCCAATGTTCTCAGCAGAATCCTGTGCAATTATCAATCGATCATCATCAATATCTCTCAAAACTTCACAAAAACGCTCATTTACCTCAAAGACAAGTAACTTAGCAGTAGGGCTCATCTCATTCAAAATGAATTCAGTGATTACACCATCACCTGCACCCAATTCAACGATTAATTCTGCTTCGGCAAAGTCAACATGTTTAACCATGCCTCGGCATAAAAACTTTGAACTACGAGTCAATGTACCTACTGTTTTGAGGTCCTTTAAGCTTTCCTTTAAAAACTCTAACTTTTTCATAGTATCATTCTGCGCCCCATCTACTACTATAGTGCTTGTGGTAGAAGATTAGCCTATTTATAAATACAACTCACTGCGAAGTAGTTGCTAAAGTCGGTGTGCAAAAATAAGCTGAATTTTTGGAAATACTACTATGCTATCGACATAGGGAGGATTGAACGGGATGAGCTGACTAATTATTACAAACTACTAAATGGGGCAATAGTTGTTCTTTTCTTCCATTTTAGGACGAACTTCAACGAAAGGAGACAGGCTATAATGTTCCCTAATAGATATTATGTTTGGATGAATTAAGAGAGAAGCCTAAGCACCTATTGGGGCCGTATAAAATTAGAATTGCCACTTGAAGGCAATAGGTATTACACCCAGATATACGCTAAGTACTTATTTTAAATGCAAATACCTTCTTAGGTCGGGGAATGCTGTCATCTTTAAACGGGCTTGCTTCTTATCGACTCGATACCCATGCACAAAAGGTACAACATAGGCACTCTCAAAGCCTTTTCTGGCGAGTTGTCTTCGCAATGTTGAAGCCTCCGCATAAGTATTGGCAGCACCTAAAGTGTAGCGATAGTATGGAAAATCTAACTTTCGCTCGATCATGACGTAATCAACATTTTGCTGGAAAGGAGTTTCAATGCTCCTTTGGGCGGAGGCTACCTGTACTTTGTAATGTAGGGCTGAGTTGGTTAGGAGGCCAGGCTCCACCATTTCCATATTACGGCCGACTACGGGTAAGTTTTCCGAGACAGTATTACTAGCGAGATCAAAAAAGGAAATTTCAACGCATTGTCCTGCACGCTGCGTTTTCGGCATACCTACTGCCCGAATATATATATTGGCCAGTGGTATCCCGGCTTGATGAAGATAATTACCTGCGACTTCTAAGTCTTTTGTCAATTGAAATAAGGCAGTAGCTGTCACTTCATCCGGGTAAGCACTAAAAATAACAACCAAAGATGACTGCTGCTTCATCTGCGCAACAACTCCATCTAAGGTTTCTTTCTTGGTCGTATGTCTGGTAAGTTCTTCTGCATTGGTATAATAGATCGGTGCATAGGGCGAAGAGGGGGCTGGAGGAGGGGAACTCGTAGGTACCTTCGTTGTAGTCGTAGGAAAATCCTCTTCAAAACCATCATTAATAGGTTGGCTGTTTCCTGTATTATTAGTGGGGTTAGTAGGTGGAGTGATGACGACAGGCATCTCTTCCTGTCTTATGTCAGGCACCGGTGGAAGATTAGGCTCTTGTTGCGAGGGAGGAGGGACATACGCTGTCGTAGGCCATTCCATTTCCTCCAAGAAGGACTGAAAGTAAGCAATGTATATATCTCTTTGTCCCGCACCATCTTTCCGAGCCGAAGCAAAAAAAGCGGTAAAGCCATCGCCTGAGATCTTGAAGTAATCGTCGTCAGCCGAAGAGTTAATGGGCATCCCCATATTGAGCGCTTTTGTCCATCGCTTGGTTCCTTCTACATAAAAAGATTTGAAGATATCTAGGCCACCGATACTTTTTTTGCTGTCATTAGAGCTATAGAAGAGGGTATGGCCGTCTCTGGCCATGAAAGGAGTCGTTTCATCATAAGCCGTATTGATATCGGGACCCAAGTTGACTGGGGCTGACCAGCGGCCGTTTCGCAAGCTGGTTTTGTAAATATCACTCCCTCCGTATCCCCCTATCCTACTACTGGCAAAAAACAAGAGCGTATCATTATAGAAGAAAGGGCTATTGTCGCCATTAATCGTATTCATCGGTACTTGCAAGGGCGTAGAGCTCACCAAGCGTTCTTCCACTCGTTTGAAAGTATCAACGATGATTTGTCCGCTCCGGAGATTTCGCCCTTTGAAGTAATATAACGCGTTGCCATCACTATTAAACCCTAGTAGAATCTCATGATTTGGGCTATTCAGCAAATAATGCATGGGCTGAATATTCCCCCATATACCATTGGTGATCTGGCAGTTGAACATATCACTCGGATACTGGCCAAAGCGCTCATCTGTACGGCCGTTTTCCTTTTTGGGGTTACCAATATTTCCGGGTCTGATAGAAGAGAAATAGAGCCGATCATTGTAATTTGGACTCAACATGGGGGCAAACTCGTCATGTTCCGTATTCACACCTTTACCCAAATTTTCCACGATAGCCAGTGCTTCTTGAAATTGTAAGTTGATGCCATTAGCACACCTCCTAATATCCTCAATAACCATCTGCCGGTTGGCATGTCCCGGCCGAATGGTGCGCAAATATCTTTTGTAGTAAGTAGAGGCCTGATCAAATTGATGGCGGGCATGATATATTCGACCATAATACAGCCAAAGTTCGGGATAGGGGGTTCGCTCTTCCTCGGAGAACCGATTCAGTTGAGCCAGGGCCTCATCCAGCTCATTGAGTTGATAATGGCAAAGTGCAATGAGGAATTTACTCTCTTTGTCATCGTGATAAAGCGCCCTTGAACTTTGTAGTAAAGCTGTCTCTTATACACATCTGACGCTGCCGACGAAGAGGATAGTGTAGAT
>CAJXUM010000079.1 GCA_913060855.1 uncultured Lewinella sp.
ATCAGCCTCGGTCTCGTGGGCTCGGAGATGTGTATAAGAGACAGCTTCTATACCGTGGATAAAGAATTTCTCTTCCAGGTGAAAGCCGCAGCTTTTTGGGATCGCCGAGATATTTCTGAATTTATTACCCGCGCATTGAAGCATTATATGGAGACGGAAATGGGCGATGGCGAAGTGCGCCGTGCTGTACGAGAATTCAAAAGTCGCTTGGAGGAGTAATCGGTATAATTTCTACTAACCTGCTTACTCCATATATAATAAGGATGGATGCATTATCGCAGATCAAATGTAAAGGTAACGAATCCGTTAGGTTTAAAAACTGGTAAATGGCTAAACGAAAGACGATCCGTGTACAAGGTAAAGAAATTGGACTATTACCAGGTGGAAACAAGGAAAATTATATCTCCTTGACGGATATCATGAAAAGCTTTGATGATGAGTTTGCGATCTATAGTTGGATGAGAAATCGAAATACAGTGGAATTTCTCGGCGTATGGGAAAAACTCCATAATACCGACTTTGATAGTAACGAGTACCAAGCAATAGAAAACAAAAGCGGTAGCAACTCTTTCAATCTTACTCCTTCAAAGTGGATTAAGGCGACTAAAGCTATCGGCATCTTTGCTAAAGCAGGACGCCATGGTGGAGGCACCTTTGCCCACCAAGATATCGCCGTTAACTTCTGTTACTGGCTCAGTCCTACCTTCCAGCTTTACCTCATTAAGGAATTCCAGCGTCTCAAAGAGGAAGAAGCGGAGACACTTAATCTAGAATGGAGCGTCAAACGCCTCATGTCTAAAGCTAATTATCGCATCTTAACCGAAGCCGTTCGCGAGCATCTCATACCTCCTCGTTTGCAATACACCAAATCAGAAGGACTCTACTTTGCCAATGAGGCAGACCTTATTAATATGGCCTTATTCGGAATGACGGCTAAAGATTGGCGCCGCCAAAACCCAGAAGAGAAAGGCAATATGCGAGATCATGCATCGCCAGAACAGCTATTGGTCTTGTCCAATTTACAGAGTCTCAATGCCAAATTGATGAAGTGGGGCTGCGACCAAGAACAAAGACTACAAATTTTAAACGAATCCGCTATCGAAGAAATGAGCGTATTAGTGTCTAGCTCATCCCTGGATGCTTTGCCGGGCCAAACACAGAAGAAACTGAAAGGGAAATGAGTAATTGCTCAGCCTCCTGAAGTTGTTCTATAGCCTAACTATCCCGCTAATTCTTACCCACCATTTTCCTTCGCCAATTCCTATCGTGTCCTTGTTGTGGGAGTTTCTTTTCTTTTTCCGCGCAACTTTTTTCTTTTCTTTTTCCTAATCCTATTATAAGCCTAAAAAACTTCTCCAGATTTTTTTAAAATCACCTGCTTCGATTTTAAGACTATTAAAGAATTAGGGGTTTTATTAGTTAATAGTTATATAATTAGAACTCTCATAACTCACTTATTATCAGCATTTTATGTGTCTGTCCTGTGTTCTCTTTGTGGGTGATAGGTGTCCATCTAGGGGGCTAATGGTGTTCTTAAAGTGGGTATATCGTGTACCTGTTTGGGATAAAGGGTATACCTCTAGTGGGCATAAGGTGTCATTGTTGTGGGCCTATAGTGTACCCTTTGTGGCCGTATTGTGCCCATTTTGTGGGCTTTATATTCTAATGTGTACTGCTGTTTTTAACTTACTGATTTACAGCGCTTTAATTGTGTCCCTCTTGCGGGGGAGGATATATCTGGGAAATAATGGTGCCCTAAATGTGGGAGATTTTAAACTATTGTGTCCTCATTGTGGGTGTTTTGTGTGGTATATGTGTCCTTCTTGGGGGAATCGCAGGTCAAAATGCTAAAACTCACTCCTTTTATTGTGTACTCGATGTGGGAGATCTTGATTCACTCATTTACAGTTACTTATGCAGCTTAGTAAAATGATATTGTAAGCCATTTTTGAAGAATTTGGTCCTTGCCGCTGCTGAATTGATCATAATCCTGTCTTTCTGAGAGTAAGCGGAGGGAAAAGGAACGGAAAATCAGATTGCGAAGTGTACCTAATGTGGGTTATAGGGGCTTGATTATCAGTTATGTATACCCAATGTGGGCTGGTCGTGTCCCTCTTGTGGGCCCTCCATTGAAATTGTGTACTTTTTTTCTTGTGTTGGTACACATATGTACTTAAATTCGCTAAAATTTCTAGCATGGTACAGCAAAACAATACCCAAGTTGCAGCTATTGCGAATCAGTTTATCCAACATGCGCGCTATAAGTTAACGCCAAGGGAAATGAAACTCATTCTCCACATGGCATCTTTAATTAAGCCAGAGGATTCTGATTTTGAAACCTATCTGGTTCCGGTTAAGGATATTGAGACCGTACTCAAGACCGATGATGGTAAAAAGCACGGTTCCTTTTACGAGCGTTTGGATGATCTCTTAGATAGTGTAACGAGCAAGAAGATCACTTTTCCCACCGATTTTGTGTTGGAAGGTACTCGCTTGCGTGGGCATATCAATTGGGTAGCTGGTGCTGTCCCAAAGTATAGTGAAGATGGTGTCCTTTGTGTGGAGTTTGGTTTTTCGCCCCAGATGAAGCCATTTATGCTAGGGCTTAAGGAACGTTTCACCCGATTCGAACTCATCGAGGTGGCCAGAATGAAAAGTAGCTTCTCGATTCGAATATTCCAGATGTGTAAGTCTTTCTACTACGAAAACATCCGCCATGGGCGCAATGTGATGAATGTAGGCGTGATAGAATTAAAGGAGCGCTTAGGGATCAAAGACAAATACCCTGACTTTAGAAATTTTCGCCGGAAGGTATTGGATGTGGCCAGAGAGGAAATTAATGAGAAAACGAGATTGAAGGTTGACCTAGAATTTGGAAGAAAAGGCCGAAAGATTACGCATGTTCATTTTAAGATTAACGAAAAGGGAGATGATCCCTTATACCTGGAAGAGGAAGGGAGTGTCCGACCTAAAGCCCAAAAAGGCAAACCTGGTGGCCAATTCTTGGCACGTATCGATAGATTGACCGAAGCCCAGCGCCGCGCCTTTAATCATTTGACCGAATATGGCGTCAATTTAGCCATCGTCTTGGATGAGGTACTACCTATCATTAGAGGAAGCGAACTGGATGGCTACGAAGACTTCTTTGTCACTTATATGCTAGCTTTCTTCGAAAAGAAAACCAACCGTTCAACGGCAAAAGACAAGATTAAGGCTTTTGTGCAATGGATTCGTAATAAACGCTTTGAAGAGCCCGGGCTCTACGCAAGCCTAATGGAGCAAGTGATTAGCCGCAAGAAGCAATTGAATACCGCCGAAAGAGATAATCGAGAAAAAGCGCGCAAGATGACTGCGCAGGATTTTCGAAAGCTTTTGGCCAATGAAAAGAACATTGGTAAACATCCACTAGGAGAACCTACCTATTCCGTAAGAAATAAAGTACATGCCAAGAGACGGAAGTCGGAAGTGAAGGAAGTGAAAGAACTCTTTCAAGAAAATTTAGCCGCAAGAGATGACTTTCACCTGGCTCACTTTCGAAAGCAGCATCCCAAGATCTATCGCCGTATCCTACAAGAGCGTGTAGAAGCATTGGCTGACTTGAAGGAATCTTCCAATTTTGACCAGCTACTGCAAAGTAGCGTGACGGCTTACTGCGAGCAATGGTGGAAACAACAAGCAGGGTAGGGTAGTTTACAAAGAATTTCGAATAATTAAAGTAGCAGGAACAGCAATCGTTTTTCTTTCCTTATTGAGAATTTGTTCTGCAGTCAATCGTCCCATACTTTTGAAATCAATGGCAACAGTTGTGATGCCACCTTCCAGAATTTCTTTCACTTCCGAATCATTATAGGTAATCAGACCAATATCATGTCCCAACTTTAATTGGTACTTGCGACAATATTTAATGACGCGCACCAGGTCCCGATCATCCGTGGCTCGCAAGGTGAAATAGACATCTCCTTGTTCAAATTGCTCCTCCTTAATATCTGTACAAATCTGAGAAGGAAAACCCGTCTCCGCCACGAATCTATCAAAGCCCTTTTCTACTTCGGCAAAGTGAGAGATATGACTGGGAACCACCAAAATGAGTCTTTTGTATTTTTCTAAGCGAGACTTTGCTTCTATCAAGGCGTGAAACACACTCTCTTCAAAATCCTGATATACCATGGTGTATTCCCCTTGCAAGTTGGTTTCTTGACAATCTAAAATAATTCGCTTTTCCGGCGGGATCAAATTGAGGACTTCACTGGGGTCTTCATGCATAAAGGTGACAATGACAAAATGCGTGTAGTTTTGCAAATTGTCTGTAATCAATGCCTTAAAGACGACCGGGTTGTGGTGATGGAAAAAAACGTCCACTTCTCCCTGTTCCCCAATCGCTTCATGAAAAGAATGATACAACTCCTCTTTAAATGCCGTCATCTTATCTAGCATCATGAATATTCGCAGTTGTGGGCGCACATTGGCTTTTTGTACAAAATATCCCCTTCGATTGGAGGAGCGAACAATCCCTTTTTCACTCAGAAGGTTCAGCGCCTTGAATACGGTTTCTCGACTGATGCTAAGCTCGGCAGACAAGCGATTAACAGAAGGAAGGCGTTGATTCACCGAAAGCTTGCCCTCATCAATTTGTCGCATAATCTCTTCTGCCAATTGTAGGTACTTGGGTTTATGGGACCACTCTGCTATTTCGAGTTCATCAATCATTTTACAGCTAGATTAATTTCAAAAGGGCCTTTTGAAAGGCCTCAAAATAAGTGTTTACACAATAAAGTCTAATAATTAGGGAGCATTCCGAGGGCCTTCCACCTAAAACGCTGACCACAAAAATTGTCAGAGAAGGATAAGTACAAACACTTTGACAGAATATGTTTTGGGTATCTATTTAAAAATTAGTTGAAAATTTCGTGATTCTGTAAATTATAATATTATTTTTACATACCAGACCAAACCATACTAGATTATTAAAAATACTTTAATTATTCATTAATGTGGTAGTGAATAAGTGTAAGTCAGTCCATCTTTATCACTAAAGTTTAAAAGACCTGCCATATGGGAAAGACCTATTTTATAAAATTGATCCAGTTTTTTTTACTGTGCTTACTCGTAAATAGTGGAATGGCCCAAGATGGGATATTGCTAGAGGCAGAAAGCTTTCCCGAAAAAGGAGGCTGGTTAGTCGACCCACAATTTGTTGAGCAAATGGGCTCGCCCTATCTCATGGCGCATGGTATGGGCAAAGCAGTTACCAATGCTACCACAGAGGTAACACTTGAAAAGAAAGGTAACTATCATGTGTGGGCCAGAACCAAAAACTGGGCACCCGGTAATTGGGCGCCTCCTGGGCAGTTTAGTATAAAAGTGAATGCCGAAAAACTAGAAAATACATTAGGTCTCAAACCCTATTGGAATTGGGAGTACGCTGGACAGGTAGACATCCAATCCCCCAAAGCAAAGCTTGAGCTAGTCGATTTAACAGGATTTAATGGCAGATGTGATGCCATCTATCTCAGTTTGGCCAATGAACCGCCACCTTCCAAAGCGAAGGCTTTAGCCAGCTGGCGGAAGCAAATGCTCCAGGAGCCTCCGGCCCCGGCGACTACCAAGGAGTACGACCTTGTGATTACCGGTGGAGGTATCGCTGGATGTGCCGCTGCCATTGCCGCCGCTGAAGAAGGACTACAGGTGGCGCTGATCCATGATAGACCTCTACTGGGAGGCAATGCGAGTAGCGAAATTAGGGTACATACCTTGGGTATCTATGGAAAGTTTGAGCGCATTCTGAAAAAAATAGATACCGAACATTACCCCAATGGCTCTTCGAAGGCAAAACTAGATCAACAGAAACGAGATGATAATGTAAAAAGCTATAAAAACATTCACCTTTTCCTCAATTGGCGAGCCTATGATGCTGTGGCTAAAGACGACATGGTGCAATATGTCGATGCCCGCCAAACGGCGACCGGAGAACGAATGCGTTTCCAAGCGCCCCTTTATGTCGATGCGACCGGGGACGGCTGGATTGGCTATTGGGCAGGAGCCGAATATTCTTATGGCCGGGAAAGCGTGTACAAATACGGAGAGGCTTGGGACAAATGGGGCGAACTTTGGAGCCCCGAAGAACCCGATAATTTTGTCATGGGATCCTCTATCTTATGGCAAACGGAAGTGGGCGAAACCACATTTGACTTCCCCGAAGTACCCTGGGCCGTCGCTGTAGCCAAAGAACATGAAGCCGTAGCAGGGGAGTGGTACTGGGAGTTTTCGCGAAATGATCTCCATCAAATCGAAGATGGTGAGGAAATTCGAGACCATATGCTCCGAGCCATTTTTGGTTCTTTTTCCAATGCCAAGCATCAAGAGGGCAATGAAAAGTACCGCCTAGAATGGGTATCCTATCTCCTCGGCAAAAGGGAATCGCGTCGCTTGGTTGGGGACCATATTTTTACTTTCAAGGATGTGGTAGATAAGATGGAATTCTCGGATTCTGTGGTGGTAGAAAAAAGAGCGATAGATGTACATTATCAGCGAAATCTTCAAGATGAAAAACTGCCCGACTTCCTATCAGAAGCTCTCTTTTACAAGACGGGCAGGTACTATATTCCCTATCGTAGTTTGTATTCTCGAAATATCAATAACCTATTTATGGCGGGCCGTAATTTTAGTTGCTCCCATATCGGCTTAGGCGGTCCGAGAGTGATGCGGACCACCGGTCAAATGGGCGCTGCTGTGGGTTTTGCCGCATCCTTATGCAAAAAGTACAAGGTAAACCCAAGGACCATTTACCAAAAGTACCTCACTGAATACATGAACCTAATAGAAAGTCAACAATGGGTAAATCCGTAGGACTCTTATTAACGCTTTCGTTAGGCTTGATTGGCATTTATGGCATGACCGTGGTCTTGGAAAAGCCATTGCATATGCATATGGAAAAGGAATGGCAGGAGGTTGCCCAGCAGCAAGAAATGGGAGAATTTTATAACCCTGATAGCTCCTTAAGCCATCCGCTTGTATTGTTGACCAATGATCAGCAGGAACCCTTGTTGTTTTATGCAGATATTCTTACGCCCGTTTGCATCGATGGTACCTGCAAACCCGTGTATATCGAACTGTATTGGAATCTGATTGGGAATTATGTCGGTTATGGTATTGATCAGACTCAGCCGCTGACTAAATTCGATCACGACAATTTCATAGCAGCAGATTATGAAAAATTGCATCAACTATTACTGGATAATAATTCAGTACTGAGCCGGAGAAAGCTCGAAGATTTATTCGATGCAGATGTGCAGCCAGAGAAAAAAGTAACCTACAAAGGCGTAGAAGTAGATGCGGTAACCGGTGCCACTAGAAAGGAAATAAAAGACTCCGTAATCGAAGGCGCTTTGTATTCCTGTTACACCCTTTGGCACTTGGTTCATGGGCAAGTGCGGCATAAAATAGAGGATTATCTACGATCAATTTATTCAAGGGAACTAGGAGACTCCTTACTTTACTCCAATTACCCTGACTACCAATTCTATGCCCTCAAAAACATGGAAGCGGTAGAATATCATCGTCATCTTCCTCAGTTGGCCCACATTTTTAAAGAAAGGGAGCCGCTGATTAGGAATTATATCTTGAAGAAACTCCCCAAAGAAGCTTGGAAAGAAGCGCGCTTTAGTGAAGAACTATATTCGGCCTTTTCGAAGATCGACCTCAATTCACGGACTTTGTTGTTGAAAAACCTGTCGCATGCCAACCTAAATGCAGCCACCTTACTTTCTGAGCAAGTATCAAAAATGACGAAAAACCAACTCAAGATGTACCTGCGATTTTTGGAGGAAGATGAATCTAGACTTAGCCCAACCATCAAAGCGAATTTGGTACAAATAGTTAGTAAGGAAGAATACACTTTTACTTACTTGATTAGTGCCTTTTTAGAATGAGGAGGAAGCGATCGCAGCCGTCCATTGCCAGTTAAAGCCAACTTCTTAAAAACAAACGATGGGAACACTAGATTATGTAGTAATATTGTTATTTACCGTTCTCGTAGCGGTAGCAGGATTGTCTTTTCGGCGGAGCGGCGGAGATATGAAGTCCTACTTTGCTGCAGGAGGAGCAGTGCCCTGGTCCATCAGTGGTCTGTCCCTATTCATGAGCTTTTTTTCGGCCGGTACTTTTGTCGTGTGGGGTTCTATTGCCTATAAATATGGAGTAGTCGCCATTACAATTCAATTGACAATGGCCCTGGGCGGCTTTTTGGTTGGCTATCTGATCGCTCCGGCCTGGCGCAAAACGAATGTACTGACCGCCGCTGAATTTATTCGCCTACGACTTGGAGAAAAAGTCCAACAATTCTATACCTACTTGATCTTGTTGTTGTCGCTATCCTACACGGGTGCCTTTCTTTACCCAGTGGCAAAAATCGTGAATGTATCTACTGGTTTTTCGATTACTGCCTGCGTGATCTTATTGGGCGCTTTGATTTTGGTGTACACGGCAGTAGGCGGCCTATGGGCGGTGATTATCACCGATGTATTACAGTTTGTTATTCTGACTGCTGCTGTCTTGATTGTTGTGCCACTGGCCATCAATCATGCGGGAGGCTTGGAAGCCTTTACAACTAAGGCGCCCACCGATTTCTTTGACCTGATCAATGGAGAATATACGATAGGTTTCTTGTTTGCCTTCGCTATTTATAATGCTATTTTTATTGGTGGAAACTGGGCCTACGTCCAGCGATATACCAGCGTAGCTTCGGCAAAGGCGGCCAGGAAGGTGGGCTATCTATTTGGCGGTCTCTATCTGATCAGTCCAATTATCTGGATGTTACCTCCTATGCTATATCGGATAATGAATCCAGAACTGTCGGGCTTGGAAAATGAAGGCGCTTACTTATTAATCTGCAAAGCCGTACTTCCTGTTGGCATGCTGGGTTTGATGTTGGGTGGGATGGTTTTTGCGACCGCCAGTTCTGTCAATACGACGCTCAACCTTTCTGCCGCAGTGTTGACCAATGATGTTTACAAAATTCTTCGCCCTAATGCCTCCAATGAGCAAACGATGAAAGTGGCTCGCTTGAGTACTATTCTCTTTGGGCTGGGGACGATTGGGGTGGCACTCTTAGTTCCTGCTGCGGGAGGGATCGTCGAGGTAGTGCTTAGTGTCGGGGCGGTCACGGGTTGTTCCTTGTACGGACCACCGGTCTGGGCTTTATTTTCAAAAAGACATACAGGGAAATCCATATTGGCTTGTACGCTTTTGGGACTGAGTATTAATGTGGCTTTTAAATTCATTACCCCCTGGCTATTTGATTTCAGTTTAGATCGAGCAGGGGAAATGCTAGCAGGAGCCTTGATTCCCTTTGCCTTGTTGGGCGCATACGAAATAAGGGCCGTCTGGAAGAAGCAAATTAGCCCAGAATACATTACATTTTCTAATCGAGTCATCGTGCAAACAACAGCAGCGGAAGACGTAGCGGCAAGCCAACAGAATAGCTTTGGTATGAAGGTGCTTTCGATTACCCTTGCCCTAGTAGGCTTACTAATCATTGCATTAGGCCTATTGGCCGAAGAAGCCACCGCTTTAGTGATGGGAATGGGACTAGTGGTCCTTTTACTATCCTGGCGTTTGTCTCCCAAGGGCAGCCTTAAAACAAGCCACTAGGAGCTATACATTTTAATACAACGTCTATATAAAATACGAGAATGATCAAAGAAGGATTTAGCCCACAGAGAGCGGTAAAGGAGGAAACCATTTTGGCAGACCTGGTGGTAATAGGCGGGGGATTGGCGGGTGTTTGTTGTGCACTAACTGCTGCTAGAGCCGGTATAAAGGTGGTGTTGGTACAAGATCGACCGGTATTGGGTGGCAATTCCTCCAGTGAGGTGCGCCTTTGGATACTAGGAGCGACTTCTCATATGGGAAATAATAACCGATGGGCTCGCGAAGGGGGGACTATTGATGAGTTGTTGACAGAAAATATGTACCGCAATAAAGAAGGAAATCCAGTGATTTTTGATACGATTTTACTGGAGAAAGTGAACTCGGAACCTAATATCACCTTATTGCTTAATACCGCGGTCTACGAGGTCAATAAGAAGAACGATCGAGAGATCAGCCAGGTGCAGGGCTTTTGTAGTCAGAATTCCACCCGATATGTATTGCAGGCACCTTTGTTTTGTGATTCTTCTGGGGATGGGATCGTCGCTTTTCAGGCAGGTGCCTCTTTCCGGATGGGGGCCGAACCCGCAGAAGAGTTTGGAGAGTTATTTGCGCCAGATGTAGAAGACTATGGGGAATTACTGGGACATTCCCTTTATTTTCATACGAAAGATGTCGGCCAAGCGGTACCATTTGTTGCCCCTGCTTATGCACTAAAAGATATCAATAAACTAGCCCGTTGGCGTAGTTATCAATTACAGGACCATGGTTGTCGGTTGTGGTGGGTAGAATACGGTGGGCGACTGGATACAGTGCATCAATCGGAGGAAATAAAATGGGAACTATGGAAAGTCGTTTACGGTATTTGGGACTTCGTAAAGAATAGTGGAGAGTATCCCGACGCAGCAAACCTTACGCTTGAATGGGTGGGAATGATACCGGGCAAACGGGAAAGCCGACGATTTGAAGGTGACTACATGTTGATTCAACAAGATGTCGTGGAACAACGAGAACACTACGATGCTGTAGCTACTGGAGGTTGGTCGCTCGACTTGCACCCGGCGGATGGTGTATATAGCGATAAGCGACCTTGTAATCAATGGCATTCGAAAGGCGTGTATCAGATTCCTTATCGCTGCTATTACAGTAAAGACATCAATAATCTATTCCTGGCTGGGCGCATCATCAGCGCTTCTCATGTCGCTTTTGCTTCCAGCCGTGTGATGGCCACCTGCGCCCATGGGGCTCAGGCCGTGGGCATGGCTGCCGTTTTAGCCAGCCAAAACAATTGGCTGCCGCGCGACTTGTCCCAACCGGAACGCATCGGCCTTCTCCAACAGGCGCTCAATAAGAGTGGACAGGGGATTCCCAGGGTGGCGCCTTCGGTCCCCGGCAATTTGATGAAAGAGGCGCAGCTGACAGCCAATGGAGAATTAGTCCTAAATGAAATACCCTTTAACGGACCTTGGATGGACTTGGCCTACTCGTCGGCTCAATTATTGCCGCTGGAAGCGGGGCAGCACTATGCCTTCCGCATAAAAGTCAAAGCCGTGAAAGCTACGACCTTGAAGGTAGCCTTCCGCACTAGTTCGAAAGTGCAAAATTATACCCCAGATATTACCCTGGAAGAACAGGAATTTCAAGTAGCTGTCGGGGAACAAGAACTGGCGATCCAATTGAATACGAGTCTAGACGTGGATCAATATGCTTTTCTTTGTTTTATGGCTAATCCCGATGTCGCCATCCGGGCTTCGGAAACGCGTTTAACAGGCGTATTATCCGTCTTTAATAAGTTCAATAAGGCCGTTTCCAATTATGGCAAACAGGAACCACCGCCAAATATCGGAATGGAGGCTTTTGAATTTTGGGTGCCCATCCGACGACCAGCAGGACATAATATTGCCTGTCTCTTATACACATCTCCGAGCCCACGAGACCGAGGCTGATCTC
>CAJXUM010000080.1 GCA_913060855.1 uncultured Lewinella sp.
CTTCTTGGATGATTATACCCGCTTCCCGATCCCAGAATTTCTATTTGAAGTCGTAACCGAAGTTCTCGTCCGTGGAAAATTTGGAGACGAGCGAGTGGAGGTGCCCCAGGATTGGACCACGGCAGGCAATGGACAGCAGCCGTTACTATTGGTGGACGGAGTGCCTATTTTTGACCGAAAACCTTTTCTCAAAATCAACAATAAGTTGATTGCCTCCATAGAGGTAGTAGCTGAACCCTTCTGGTTAAATCCAACGATTTTTTATGGCATGATACAACTCTCTTCCTTCGATCAAAAAGCTTATTCCTTCGTTTTACCGACTACCGCTTTACAACTTTCCTACCCTACATTTCTACCTAAAAGATCTTTTCTAAGGCCTGACTATTCCTCAGCTGCCACTAACCGCTTGCCCGATTTTCGAAATACACTGTACTGGAATCCTACCGTACAAACTGGAACAGATGGCAAAGTACAAATCGAGTTTGTGACTTCCGACGCCATTGGCGACTACGAAATAGTAGTAAAAGGGGTAAGCAAAACAGGTTTGGTGGGAAGTAGCAAGCAACTTATTAGCGTAGTGAAAGTGGTTGAATAAATCAAGCAGGTATTTTCTCAAAACTGCTGATTAAAGTCAGTATTATTAGAAACTTCTATCAGGTTAGTGTTAGCTGATAGGTCATAAATTGCAGTCTCTTCCTTAGACCAAATATTAGACTGATGGACATTATACAACTGAATGAAACCAATATCCATGACCAACATATTTGCTGTGCCTTCAGTGACAAAAAGTGTACAGCCGGCTATCAATCAAAAAAAGATTGGTTAAAGACGGAATTCAAAAATGGCTATACCTTCAGAAAACTCAATGAAAGAGGTAAGGTATTTATAGAATATGTTCCTATTGAATATTCCTGGCTCCCTTTAGAAGGTCAAAATTTCATGGTCATCAATTGCTTCTGGGTGTCGGGAAAGTTCAAAGGGCAAGGGTATGGAAAACGCCTTCTACAAGAATGCATAGCTGATGCCAAGAAACAGGGGATGGAGGGTGTCATCGCTATTTCCAGCGACAAGAAGCGGCCTTTCATGAGCGATCCTACCTTTTTTAAGCGTCAAGGTTTAGCCATTATCGATGAGGCTCCACCATTTTTCAAACTTTATGGATTGCGTTTCAAGCCCGATTCTCCTTATCCCGTTTTCAAGCCATCAGCCAAACAAGGAAGCTGTCCGAATAAAGAGGGGATCACCGCTTATTATTCGAATACCTGCCCTTTTACCGATTACTGGATCAATCAACACTTGAGTCAATATGCCCTCGAAAAAGGGGTTTCATTGAAGATCATCCATCTCCAGCACCAAAAGGACGGGCATCAGATGCCCATCCCCTGGATTATCAGTAGCATCTTTTACAAAGGAGAGTTGGTCACCTTAGAAATGAAAGCGGATCGACACCTGGACAAAATCATATAGAAGGGTGAGATTCAACATCTTTACTATTGAAGGGTTTCAAGGGCCAGCAGTTTCTTATGTGAAGGCGGAATTTCGAAATCGGAATCTCGGTTGGGCTAGGCTAGTTTTCCAACTTCCCCCTTCCTATTTCCGCATTTTCAATATCGTTTTGCTTATTTCTGTTGCATTTTCAGACGTAAACACTTCACATGAGAAACTACTGTTGAAGGGCTATTTTCCGGTTTGCCCAGGATAATCCCGAAGAAAATATTGCGCAAAGATTTTATGCTGAAAAATACATCATTTCTTACTAACTGCTGTTCTATTATATAAACTGCCGAGAAATTATGAACGTAGCCGTATACAGTACACATCCATTTGAGAAGCCTTACCTAGTCGCTTCCAACCAAGACAAGCATGAACTCTTATTTATTGACAACCGACTCACTGATAAATCAGCAGTCTTTGCCAGCGATTGTGAAGCGATCTGTCTTTTTACAGGTGATGATGCTTCTGCTCCGGTTCTACAACAATTACATCAACAGGGCATAAAATATATTGCGCTGCGCTCTGCCGGATTCAACCATGTAGACTTAGAAATGGCAAAACAACTAGGCCTCCGAGTAGCGCGTGTACCCGCCTATTCTCCTTATGCCATTGCCGAGCATGCCGTTGCTTTGATCCTGGCGTTGAATCGAAAGCTAATTCGTGCTCACAATCGAATTATGGAACTCAATTTTTCGCTAGATGGACTGGTGGGCTTTGATATGCATGGAAAAACGGTGGGCATCATCGGCACGGGTAAAATTGGGCAAGTATTGGCCCACATCCTCCGCGGTTTTGGCTGCCGCGTGCTTGCCTTCGACCTCTATCCCAACCAAGAGCTAATCGATCAGCATCAAGTACAATATGTATCCCTTGATGAACTGTACCAAGAATCCGATATTATTAGCCTACATGTGCCACTGAATGATAAGACGCGCTATATGATCAATGCCGATACGATTCAAAAGATGAAGGCTGGCGTGATGCTCATCAATACGAGTCGAGGAGGCTTAGTCGACACTAAAGCCGTGATTGATGGCCTAAAACACAAACATATCGGAGCCGTGGGTTTGGATGTATATGAGGAAGAAGAAGGCTTATTTTTTGAGGATCATTCTGAAGACATTCTCCAAGATGATGTTATTGCTCGCTTGATGACTTTCAAAAATGTACTGATTACTAGCCATCAAGCGTTCTTAACGGATACCGCATTGACTAATATTGCAGATACTACTATTGAGAATTTAGATGCCTTTGAAAAGGGCGAAAAAAATGAAAATGAATTGACTGTACCTACTTAATACCGTGGAACATAAACTGGCCTCCCTACCGCGAGTAGCGGGTTAAAACCAATCCGTTCTACGCGTTTCCCGCTCTTGCTCTCGCTCCATCTTCGTTTTTTCGAAAAGATCATTTTCGAAGAAGGGCTCTGGGGGCAATTCAGGCTCAGTTTCCCAGGAATAGGCCTTTTTTACTTCATCTTTTTCAATTTCTTCTTTATACCACCAAGCGACAAAGATGCCCATCAATCCTCCGAGTAGGTGACTCTCCCAAGAAATACCTTCTTGGCCTGGCAATACGCCCATAAACATAGAGCCATAGTAGAAAACGACTAAGAGAGCCAAGGCGATGGATTTGAAATTACGTCGAAATATTCCACTCCAAAAGACGAAGGCTACCAAGCCGTAAATCACGCCACTTGCGCCAATATGAAAGACGGGCCGCCCAAACAACCATACCGCCAAGCCGGTGAGGAAGTAGATCATGGCAAAAGAGCGCAAGGCCACCTTTCTATAGAAGAATATAATGAGTGCAGTAAGGACAAACAGGGGCGGGGTATTCGACAAGAGGTGTCCGAAATCCCCATGAATGAGGGGAGAAAAAAGGATACCTTTCAAGCCAAATGCTTTCAGCGGAAACACGCCGAGAAACCCCAACTTTAGGCCAAGGAACCACTGGACTACATGTATGCTCCAAAGTCCCACAATTATCTTAAAAGGAACGCCGAAGCTTTCCACCAACCTTTCTGACATCTTATTATTACCCATAAGCCCTCGATAGTGAACAAATCTGTTGTAGTAAAAACTTTACTAATGAATTTATGTCTATTGAACGATTATCGCAAGGAAGAGGTTGATAAAAGCTGCAATTTATCGACCAATGGATACCCTTTTCCTAGGCTTATCAGTAATAAAGGCTCAGCTACAAGTATCGACGTCTTACCAATTTGATAAAAGCCATGGCTGTATCTACCTTTTCTTCGTCCGTCCAATCATGTTTTTCTGCAAATTCTTCCAGTACTGGCTGCGCATTATCCATGCTACCTAAATCATTCAATTGTTTCAGAGCGGCATTTAGTGCATTGTTATCTTTTCCAAATAGATCATTGGTGTATAATAATCTATCATTGATGGCCATCGATCGAGT
Source organism: uncultured Lewinella sp. (assembly GCA_913060855.1). Classification (GTDB taxonomy): domain Bacteria; phylum Bacteroidota; class Bacteroidia; order Chitinophagales; family Saprospiraceae; genus DT-111. Next base: position 3,919 of record CAJXUM010000080.1, read on the forward strand.
CAAATCTTTGACAGGTTGGGCGCTTAATTTTTCAGATAATTCTTTGGCCTCTTTGAAAACGAAAAGCGATCTAACTTTTGAACTGGCATTGCTTTTTGCTCTCGGTTGGGGAGTGGGTGCTGGTGCAGGAGCCGGTTTAGGCTTTGGGGGAGCGACGGAGACGGGCTCGGGAGCCGGTGTAGGCGCTGGTTTTGGCGGCGGCGGTGGAGGTGGCGCCTGTTTTTTCACAGGAACTGGGGCAGGTGTTTCTTTTGCTGTATCGGGAATTTCGATAATTTTGGGCGGTGTGTACTTTTTTACTGCTGGTTTGGGAGCGGGCTCATTGGTGATTTCAAAATCAGGATTTTGTTTTACCTTAGTGCGCCGACTTTTAGTAACTACCGGTTCCTCGGTGTCTAGTTCTTTAAAACTTTCATACAGCTGCCGAATATAGCTGAGCATAAGATCTCTCTCGATGGATGCGATTTCTCCATCATCCATGCTTATACTTTTGTACAGAGAGTTTATCTTTTCGAGTAAATTTTTTGTTTGTTGCACGTTCATTTTAGTTGATTTTGGACTTTGCCGGGGAATAGCTCAAATTAAAGCTTCCAAAGTTAGGCTTCTTGCTTATCTTTTCAAACTGCTAATACAAAAGACTTTTGTAAAAAATTGAAGATGTTTTTAGAACCTCATTTTAAAGGCCAGCGTAGTGGGTGGATCGAAGTGATTTGTGGATCGATGTTTTCTGGAAAAACAGAAGAACTGATCCGCCGACTCAAACGAGCAAAAATTGCTAACCAAAAGGTAGAAATATTCAAACCCGCTGTAGATAAACGTTATGACGATACCAAAGTTGTATCTCATGATGCGAATTTCATTCTTTCTACGCCCATTGCTCACTCTTCCAAATTATTGGAGTTGACAGACGGCGTAAATGTAGTCGGTGTAGATGAAGCCCAATTCTTTGATGAAGACTTGGTTGAAAATTGTCAAAAATTGGCACTGAAGGGGATCCGGGTGATCATCGCTGGGCTGGATATGGATTTCAAAGGGCTTCCATTTGGCCCAGTACCACAACTCTTAGCCGTTGCCGAATACATCACAAAGGTACATGCCATCTGCCAACACTGTGGCAATTTAGCGACACACTCTTATCGTTTATCGGCTGATGAAGATACGGTTGTATTGGGTGAGAAGGATCGCTATGAGCCGCGTTGCCGGACTTGTTATCACATGGGGAATATTTTGAATTTGCAGGCATAGGGGGCAAGTGAAGAGATGAAAAGGTGAAGTGATGAGAAAGTGAAAGGGTGAAAATCTTTCCAACTTCAGCACTTCCCTACTTCACTTTTTCAATACTTCGTTTCCCTCATTCTTCCCAATTGAATAATTGATTGGATATACGTATCTTGTGTATAACACGAAACTTCGTTCAATAATCCTATAAACATATTTTATCATGCAAAAGGCTGTGCAAAACTATACACTATTGCTAGCCTCCTTTCTGACCATCGTCGTTTTTGCTTCCTATGGCAAAAAGAAAGAAGGAAATACAGAGGAGCCCGCAACAGTGGAATCGGTGGCGAAAATACCACAAGTAATCAAGGCTATCGACCTTGACAAACCCTTCACCCTCGCCGGAGAGCGAGTACCGATGGAAAATCCTGACGTATATGAGCGGATGGACCGAGAGCTATCTGTCAATACCTACTGGCACTCCACTACCCTACTCAACATTAAGAATGCTTATAAATATTTCCCCATTATTGAAAAGATAATGGCCGAAGAAGGACTTCCTGATGATTTCAAATATTTGGCCATTGCCGAAAGTAATTTGCGCAACGCTACTTCTCCCGCTGGAGCGAAAGGGCTCTGGCAATTTATGAGAGAAACAGGGAAGTACTACGACCTAGAGGTGAATTCGGAAGTGGATGAAAGGTATCACCTCGAAAAATCAACTCGAGCGGCTTGCAACTACCTCAAGGATTACTATAAGCGGTTCAAAAGTTGGACACTTTCTGCTGCGGCTTACAATATGGGTGGTACTCGACTGAAGAGAGAGATGGATGCACAGCGAGGAAAGACCTATTACGACCTCAATCTTAACCAAGAGACAGATCGCTATGTATTTCGGATTATCGCCATCAAAGAGGTGATCGGCAACCCAGAGCGTTTTGGCTTTTACCTGGATAATGACGAAGGCTATGAGCCGATGACTGATTTCAGCATCATAGAAGTAGACGGCCCCATCCCTAACTTGGGTGATTTTGCGCTCAAAAATGGAATTAGCTATCGCACCTTGAAGGTTTACAACCCTTGGTTGCGTAGTAGTAAGTTGACCAATGCCGCTCGCAAAACTTACGAAATTAAGATCCCTAATAAGAAGTTTTAGGGCTACCGTTAATAAGACTTCAGAAGTTTCGCTAGATGTGACAAGGAAAACTTCTGAAGTCTAAACCCCTCCTATCAATCTATAAACTGTCATGTCGCAGGCGAGTACAGAGCTACATCTTTTTTATGGTTATTGGCAAATGGTCATCTGCTGTTTTGCCTTTTTGGCTCTACTTTCGATCTGGCGGCATATTACTAAAGGGTTATTGCCAAAGCAGCGAGACTATGGGCTGGTTTGGTTATCATTGGCCATCTTAGTCTGGGCATTGTCGGGCACATTGGAGGTCTATTACGCAACTGATTTTACAGATAGTCAGTTTGATCCTACGCTCTACGAAGGATTAAAAAGCATGTTGTCCATTCTCAATAGTGCTTTTATTCTACTGGCTTTACCCCGTTTTAAGCATATACCTATTACTATTCGTCCTGTGGTACAATCCGATTCCTGGCGTTGGTTGGTTTTTTCCACCTTTGGCTTTTCGGCGGTATTAACGCTCTTGATGTTGATGGGTGTTCTGATTCCCAAGCGGATTACGCTGATTTCCTCGGTAGATTTGATTTATGCCATCTTCACGCTGTTCTTTTTGGGATTAACGCTGTGGGCTTCTTTTGCCAAACGCGGTTTAAAAATCTTGGCTTATTTGGCGGTTATTAGCATTGCTTTTACGCTGGCCGCTCAAATTCTAAAGCTGGGCGATTCCGATTTCCTTAAGATCTTGCTGAATTGTAGCTTCAAAACTATTTTGATTGTCTTGTTCTTTGCCTTAGCATTGAGTTGGGTAGAAGAACTCGGGAAAGCGACGCTCCTCCCCTCGGCTAAAACGCTTCAGCTCAAATTACAGACGAGGAGAAGTAACTCGCATAAATTGGAATATCTTTCCGTTCTTAGTATCCCCGCCTTAGCTTACCAACAGGAAATTAGTTTTACCGAAAAACCTTTTCAATTGCTATTGCGTTTTGCCGAAAAACGAAAGGAGGAAGGCGTTAATGGAGGCTGGCTGGAGATACAACCTAAAACGGCGGTAAAGCGAGATTATGACATCAAAGATTACAATGAAATAGGGCGTATTATTGATACCATTCTTCCTAATTTGGGAGACCTACAAAGCCCTCCATTGGATAAAACCGTCTTGAAAGAGGTTTTATTTGAATATGGTAAAAGTAGACGCATTCGACTCCGCGTAGCCCCTGAAGATATACACCTTCCGACTAGCACGACAGCTTGATCAATCGACTACTAGTCAATGTTGTTCCTTATCGTTGAGGTAATCTTGCTTTGGTGCTTACCTTCTTTTAGCCGCATTAATATCCTCAATTACTTCCAATGTCAGTGCACTCCAGTCGAGCAGGTTGGTGCGGGCGAGCATTTGAGGGTGATAGTTCTTTTTCGAGATTTTCGCATAGGATTTCCAATATTCATAAGCCTTTTCTAGGTGAGTAATCGCTTGTTTTTTATAGGTGTCCTCCTTATTCTGATCATAGAAAGCCAGGGCTGTAGCCGCCTCAATCTTTTCAGCATAATACTGGCCTAGATAAGCCATGGCCTCCATGTCATCCAATAAAGCTAGATAGGCGCTTGTTGTTGAAGTGCCCTTGCGTAAAGTTGCTGCCTCTGTCAATGTAGTATGGGCATAATCGTGGAGGCTTTGGGCTACCTCAGGCGGAGTCCGGCTTCCTTCAGTCAAGGTTGAAGCATCACTTTCTGCGAAGGAGGCTGGATTTATAATCCCACTTCCAGGCATACTTGGATTGTCTATAAAGTCGATAACACTGCGAAAACCACCTAGAACAGGCCTAGCCATACAGGCTTCTACCGACCACATGTGATCCCAGTCTCTCCAGTGAAATTGATTGACAAGCGGAATGATTTTAGAGGCCGTTTGCCAGCTTTTATAGAGCTGCGTCGCATCTGCTAGTCCATAATGAGTTCCTAGTTTTTTGATAAAAAAGGAAGCATCCAACTGGTCATTATACCCCAAGCGCCCCCATAGTAAAAATGAAAACCAATGCTTTTTGATTTCCAATTCGCCCTGTAAGTCCGCTTGCTTGCTAATGAACTCTCGCCCCCATACGTAACCATCCGACCCCATGTAATAGCCAGCTGTCTTCTCTTTGGGAAAAAACCGGAGAAAGCGGCGAACATATTCTGGATCACCCCAACGGTACACGAAGATATCGTCATTGCGCAAGTTCCACCAAGATAAGAGGCCATAAGGTTCCATGTCCTTTACATGGCTGGCGGCAAAGGGTGGCTCAGGGGAAGAGTAGAGCCGGGCTTTGGCATATTTAAAGCTCACTTCAAACGGATCTGGGTATTGCTTCCAATACTTCATGATCTGATCCATATCTGAATACCAAACCCGATGGATAAAAGGGACTATTCGGTCGGGCTGTGTCGCTTTAGCATCCTGGATGCCCAAACCATAGGTTTCCCATAGCCATTGCTCCCGGTTGTAGCCCTTCCAGGATTGGGGCATATACTCCCCTGCTGTCACTCCAATACCTTTTACGTTGGGATAGGTCAAAAGAAAAGTTTTCACAGCAGCTCGATAGTAGGCAATCGTTTTGGGGTTATCCATTTGATGGGTAATGCCATGTTTCCCGGCTTCTTCCTCCCATATCTTTATGCCAAAGGTCTTATGAAACGGCTCCACGGGCTGGGCGACGCTATTAGGACAAATATTCCAAGTAATAAAATAGAGATCGATCCCTCGGTCTTTGGCATGGGCCATTACCTTTTGCCAGAAAACAATCTTTTCATCTATGCCTATTTTTTGGACTACTTTTAAATTCTCCAACACATTCGAGGTCACCAATTGTGGATCGCCCCATTCATTTTCACGGCCTACGGGTTGTAGGGTAGTCACGCAAACATCATCTAAAGCCACCTCGGGATAATCAGGTAATCGAATCATCGAAGGGAAAGGATGAGGATTCCAAAGACTTAGCACATTGTAACGATGAATAGCCATATCATCCAAAAACTCTTCCCAAAATTCCCATTTCCACATTTCAGCAATGTTCTTTTGCGCGGCATCACCCGAGTCATCATAGCTGGGGGTGCGGGCATCGAGGGGAATGTTGAATTTGATGCCTCGTTGTGCGAGATAGGGTTGGCCACTTACCGATGACACCTGCTGGTACATTTCTATTTGTTCCGCGATAGCTAGTCCGCCATACATCAAACCATTGGTATCGCCACCGCTTATATGAATGGCCTTCGCCGATACTTCTATTTCATAAGCTTCATTGCTTAATTTTTCTTTATCAAGGCGAAAATGCAAAGGTGGCAGCGCTACATTCCGCTTAGCTTGCGCCTTCTTGATTTGTGCTTTCGCAAATTGCACCTGTGGCCCCTCCTCCCTAACAGAAGAGGCGTAAGACTTACCATAAAAGCCCAAGAATAACAAGAATAATAGGTGTTTGAGGCGAATGCCTACTAAGCAGACAGGGGTAATATTGAACATAGTCGGTTTATTTGTTCTCCAATTTGCGCAAAAAATCATACTTTCCTTTCCATATGAGACGATTTTATTTTTTGCTATTAAGCTTAGCCTTATTTTCCCAATGCAATGAGCCAACAGCTGACTGGATAATAATACAAGAGAATTCTATTATCCCACAACCGGCAAAAGCAGCTGTAAAAAAGGGGGTGAAGTTGGATCTCAGTCGTGGTTTTCAATTCCAAACAAAAGGAGCAGACTTCCAAGCCCTCATTGAGGTATTCCAAACTAACTTATGGTTACTCACTGACCTTGATCAATCGGTCACAGTAGACGATCCGATTGTTATTGAACTGGCCGTGGATAAAGAATTATCAGCTGAAACTTATCAGCTATCAATCCATGATAAAGTAACCATCAGCGGAGGGAGTTATGAAGCCATTGCGATGGCCACGACTTCTCTCTTGCAACTCATCGAAGAAGATTTGAGCTGGCCAGGAGTTGAGATTATAGATCAACCCGATAGCGATTACCGCGCTTTGATGTTGGACCTGGCCCGTGCTTGGCACGATATTCCTACCCTAGAGCAAATGATCACTCTCTGTAGTTGGTATAAAATCCGCTACTTGCACCTGCATTTAACCGACGATCAATCCTTCACGATACCATCTGATTACTTCCCCGAATTGCCTACCCCCAATCGGCACTATACCAAAGAGCAGATAGCTCACTTGAATGAATATGCTCATGCGAGAGGTGTTACACTTGTACCTGAAATAGATGTTCCTGGGCATGCGAGTCCCTTTATCAAGGCGATGCCCGAGCGTTTTGGCTTAACAGACGTGGGAGTCAATAGCTATACGTTAAATATGGGAAAGGAGGGCGTGTATACGGCATTAGATAGCCTCATTGAAGAACTAGCGACACTATTCCCGGCCTCTCCTTATATCCATATCGGTGGCGACGAGGTCAATCCCAATGGGATGGCCGAGGACCCAGCAGTACAAGCCTATCTCGCGCAGGAAAAGCTTTCGAATATTGAAGATTTATACCGCCACTTTATTGTTCGTTTACACGAAAGTGTCAAGAAACAAGGCAAGCAAACCTTGGTTTGGGAGGGCTTTGGTCCAGAGGGAACCGTGGAGATGCCCAAAGACATCATTGTGATGGCCTGGGAGACCTCTCATTATAGGCCGGCAGCGCTATTGGAAGATGGCTTTACGGTTATCAATGCCAGCTTTAAGCCCTTGTATGTGGTCAACAATCGTCGTTGGCCGGTGCAATATATCTATGAGGATTGGCATAAATACAAATGGGAAAACTGGGATTCAAATGTGGATCCCTCCTTTCAAGGAATTCTAGTAGAACCGAATGAAAAGGTTATTGGAGGCTCCATGCTAGCCTGGGAGCAGCACCAGTATAAACAACTCCCCAGCCTACGGCACCGTTTGGCCGCCATGAGTGAACGGCTTTGGAGGGGTTATAAAGGAAATTGGCCAAATTTCGCTCTGCGATTGGTTCATACCAATGAACAGTTGGAACGATTGCTTCATCCTTTTACAGTCAAAACAACAGGTCGCCTTTTTCCAGGAGCCAATGATAGTAATTTTACGGAGCACTTATGGTTCGATTACATTCTTCAACTACAATTGATACCCACCCTTTCAAATATCCAGATCCACTATACGCTGGATGGTACGCCTGTCTCTTATACACATCTCCGAGCCCACGAGACCGAGGCTGATCTCGT
>CAJXUM010000081.1 GCA_913060855.1 uncultured Lewinella sp.
TCTACACTATCCTCTTCGTCGGCAGCGTCAGATGTGTATAAGAGACAGGGGCAAAACAATGGAGATCGGTAAATCGAAAGTGACTTATCGAACGGAGTATGGCTTTTCTCAGGAAGCCGCCCGCTATTCTCTCAATACCCTGACCAATCGATCGATTGTTAAAGCCGATGGGCCACAGCCGGTTTTGGGGGATTTGACGGAGAGCCAAATACACAGCGAGTCTTTGCCCAATCTCCAAGATTATCAAGATGATATTGTTTTCCAATCTGGCCAATTTCAGTCGCACAACCTCAGTTTGATGGGGCGTACAAAAAACTCGAACTATCTGTTTTCTATGCAGCGACTCCGAGATGAAGGGGTGATAAAAGCGTCGGATGGGTATACCCGAAATGCCTTTCGACTTAATATGGATCATCGCTTGAGTGAGAAAGTAGAATTTGGCTTGAGTAGTCTATTTAGTAGTTCGCAGCAAGGTATACTGGCCAACAGTGCGAATGGACCGCAAGGCTTTTTATCCAGTGCTTTATTCCTTACCCCGATATTTGATTTGGATGTACCCAATGAAGAAGATGGCTCGAATTATGACTGGGACATAGACAATACGGGGCGAGGGATTACCAATCCACTTTACCAGCAGGCCAATATCAGTCAAATGGCTAATCGTTCTCGCTTTATGGCCAATGTTCATGCGAGCTATTCACTGAAGGAGTGGTTGCAATTCAGGTATACAGCCACCTTAGATCGATCCACCAATAATTATGAACATTTTATAGAGAAGGGCTTTTTGAGCACCACTATTCCCGGATTCTTTGGCCCTTTGGCTACCACCGATCAGCAATTTGTCAATGGCGGTGGGATTCACCGTAGCCAGGCTACTACGCAGTCTTTTACCTCCAGGGCAGACATGATTGCCCGTCGAACGTTCAGTGGTTTTAATGGTACCGTGAGGGCTAGTTTTCTGTATGAAGACTTTACGCAAGAATATAATGAGGCGCGTGGCGAAAACTTAGCGGTAGCAGGTATTCGCTCGTTAGATAATGCCCAAAGTAATATCCAAATCGCCTCGCAACAACAAGAAATTGTAGCCTACAGCGGCTTTCTAGTGGGCGATATTGATTATAAAGAGAAATTCATTTTTAGTGGCTTGTTTCGACAAGAAAGTACCTCTCTATTTGGCCCGGAGCAGCGCAATGCCAATTACTATCGCGTAAGTGGCGCCTACCGCCTCTCCAAGGACGCTAAAATAAAAGGCATCCAAGAGCTCAAATTGCGCGCCTCGATGGGAACGGCCGGCATTCGCCCCGCCTTCGAACAACGATTCGAGACTTTCTCCCTACAAAATGGCACGGCAACCAAAAATACACTCGGCAATACCGCCTTGCGCCCGGCCACTTCTACCGAAACGGAAGTAGGGGTTACGGCTACCTTTTGGAAAGCATTTGACCTAGAGTTTAATTACTCGCAGATTAAAACAGCGGATCAAATCTTACTGGTTCCTTTGTCTGGCGCAGCCGGTTTTACCGGGCAATGGCAAAATGCGGGAAGCATCGATGCCACGATCTACGAAGCGCGGCTAAACACCAATCTGGCTCGTCTGCTCAAAATCGATACCAAAGCTTTTCAATGGGACGTGGCCGTGACTTTTGATCGCGTTCGGCAGCAGATTAGTGCATTGGATATCCCTTCCTATGTGACGGGGCCTGGGTTGCAACAAACATCGCTTTTTCTAGTGGAAGAAGGCCAAGCTTTTGGAACCATGGTCGGGGAAGTTTTTGCGACTGATCCCGAGCAATTGGCTGATCAAGACGGGATCAATCCTGGAGATTATATAGTGAATGAGGCCGGTTACCTAGTGCATCAAGATGTGGCAGGTACAGCTGCGGAGCGTCCTTATAAGTTGCTAGATGAGAATGGAAATCCCTTAGTACAAACGATAGGAAATACCAATGCTAATTTCAGAATGGGTTTTATGCAGACCTTCGGTTACAAAGGTTTACAGCTATATGCTTTGTTTGATTGGAAGAAGGGGGGCGATATTTACAACTTGAGTAAACAATGGCTGTATAGAGACCAGCGTCACGCCGATGTGGGGACTTATGAAAATGTAGCAGGCGGCTTTTTCAGTGGAGATGGCTTGTATAATAACCTGGTGGCGAATAATCATTTTGTGGAAGATGGTAGTTTTCTCATGCTACGAGAAGCTTCTCTCTCTTATACTATCCGAAAAGGGCAGTTGGGAGGCGTATTGGGAAAAACGATTGATCAAGTCAAATTGAGTCTGATTGGGCGAAACCTAATGACATGGACCCAGTACAGTGGACTACATCCTGATGTGAGTAGTTTGCCAAGCAGTGAGAATACCTTGGGCAATCGGGTAGCCGGTGCGCCAGGAAGCGATCGGACGACGCCCAATGGCGACCCCAGCCTATTTGCCGTCGATGCCTTTAATTATCCCCTTCGAAAAAACTATTCTTTTAGCCTGCAAATCACCTTTTAATGAAAAACCAAAGACTTAAAATAACAGCTTGTCTGGGACTCTTACTCAGCCTAAGTATAGCTTGTAAGGAGTTGGATACCTTCAGTAATAATAACCCCGATCGAAGTGGTGTATTGACGAGTGGTGCCGACTTAAGAACAGTATTGGGAGGCGCTTACTTATCCTGGTGGCGAGCTATCCATAACGACTTTCCTGTCATTGCTATCGGCGTGGCGGCGGATGCTTACGGCCTAGCTTGGGAGGATTTTGGTGCCCAAAGAATGGGGAAAGAACCACGAGCAGCTTATAATAATAGATCAACGGAGTCGAGTGATTATCAGCAGATCGCTGAAGTGCCTTGGTATGGCTGCTTGACGGCCGTGTCGACTGCCAATGATGTACTCAGGGCACTGGATGAAGGGGTTTCTATTGATCAAGGTGGTCCTTTAGACGAGTCCATTAAAGCCGCAGCCTACTTCCTACGAGGAGTGAGTTGGGGATATATCGGACTGATATTTGATCAGGGGCTAATAGCTGATGAACAAACAGACTTGAACGAGAAATTAGCTTTTGTGAGTTATGACAAAATGATCGATGCCGCTGTGGGGGAGTTGGAAAAGGCTAGGCTTTCATCTGAAAGCGCGGGGAGTGATTTTATACATAGCTACTTTAATGGCATTACCATGGATTCGAAACAGTTTCGTGATCTCTGCCATTCGTATGAAGCACGTTTTTTATCCCAATGGCCCCGTACGGCTATGGAGTATGACCTAGTCGATTGGTCCGTCGTTTTGTCCCATGCCGAGCAAGGAATTCGCGGCGACTTTAGCCCTGAGGCGGATGGCAATTTTTGGGAAAGTTATCATAAATATACTTTTGATCAGACCGGAGAAGGGCCTTTTTGGGCGAGGGTAGATCAGCGATTGGTAGCGGCTATGGATCCTAGCCAACCCACTCGTTACCCCGAGGTCACTGCCAAGGAAGAGACTCCTTTAGGAAGCCCGATGGCCAGTAGCGCAGATAAGCGATTAGAAACAGATTTTCTTTTTGTACAAATCCAGCATTTTCCGGCTGATTTAGGAGAATGGCATTATTCCCATTACAAGCACAATCGAAATATCTCCGATCCAAGCTTTGCTGGAGATGGGGCGACCATGGGCCCCATGCCCACCTTCCTCAAAGCCGACAACAACCTCCTCCGCGCCGAAGCCCTGATGAACCTCAACCGCCTCACTGAGGCAGTCGAAGTGATCAATGGAGGTACTCGTGTGAGTCGAGGACAGCTCCCGCCCGTGGATAACCGGGCCATGGCAGCAGAAGTAAAGACCGTCATTCAATATGAAAGAGCGATCGAATTGTTTAATGCAGCTCCGATGGGACTTTGGTTTGATCGTCGACGTTTTGGCCCTCGACAAGATTATCTCTCCGTCGATGCTTTAGGCGGGTTACAGATGGGTACGCCTGCTCACTTGCCAGTACCTGCAGATGAATTGAAAGTGCAGGGGGAGGAGCCCTATAATTTTGGGGGGATGCTTGATGTGGAAGGTGTTGTGAGGGTGTATTAATGGGTAACTATAGGCTAAGATGCACTTTCGCATTTAGGAAAAAATGAATGGACGGGTGTTGATCAGGAAACTGATCAACATGCTAATTTGTTAACTCACCGGTTGTAGAATTACTAGCGACAGGGTATCCTAAACTACTATTTCAACGCCTATCACCATCAAATGAAGCAGGAAATTGGCGGGCATCCTTCGGATTATTAAGTCGCTTCATCTTTTTTGGATCCCAACGGACGCCATGCACTTTCATGTTCAAAGTATATAAAGATTGCATGGCGGTAATAAAGAGCGTTTCTTGCTCTTCTCCACCAAAGGTCACATTAGCGGTCCATTTTTCGGCAATTTCGATCTGACCTACTTTTTTACCTCTTTTATTAAAGATAGTGACGCCTTTTCCCGTAAGGTAAAGATTACCTTTATGATCAATCGTCATCCCATCGGAGCCCATTTCGACGAATAATTTTCGATCGCTTAAGCTACCATCTGGATTGATCTTGAAGACATAGGTTTTTCCATCATTGATATCAGCGACATAGAGCTTTTTACCCTTGCTATTGCCAATAATTCCATTTGGGCGAACAAAGCCCGTAGCGGCGACGGTCACTGTTTTTTGATCTGGTGAGAGGTAGTAGACATTTTCCTTCTCAATCTCTTTCTCAGTACGCGTCCAATAGGGCCGTTTATAGAAGGGGTCAGTAAAATAAATACCACCTTTGGGGTCTACCCAGAGGTCATTGGGTCCATTGAATTTCTTGCCTTCAAAATCTTTGAGTAAGACGGTAATTTCTTTATTCGGACTGATTTTCCACAGTTCGTTCTTTTCGTCCGCGCAAGCGAGGAGATTCCCCTCGTGATCGATGTATAGACCATTGGCGCGCCCTGCATTTTCCATATAGACCTCGATCTTTCCTTCTGTAGACCATTTGAGGATGCGGTTATTGGGTTGGTCTGTGAAATATACATTCCCTCGCTCGTCGACTGCTGGCCCTTCGGTAAAGGTGTAACCAATCGCTATTTGCTTAAGCGTAGCATTTTTTGAAATGACGCTAGGCAAGGATTGAGAAACAGCTAATGCCGGGAATAAAAAGAGGAAGAATATAATTGTGATTCGCATGTGAAGAATTTGCAGTTTAATAGAGTATGTTTGGACGAACCTACGTGGCGAGTTAGACGCATGCTCCGCTCGCCGATATGGGTGTTTTACCTGCGACACCTTTGATACCTAGGGAGAGATATTGGCATAAAATATACAAGATTGGCAGATGATTGACCATAAACTGAGCGCTATGGTCGAAAACACCAACCAAAATATATCCTCCCTGCAGACGTCGACCTTAATGCTTTCTTACACTTTATCTGGATCTGGATGTTTCCACGGTTGTCTGTAAGCTCGTTCCAATAATTTGGTAGCCTCTCTATCTTTTACGACCTTCCGTTTGACGGGATCATAAACCAAGGGGCGTCCTAATTCCATCGACATATTAGCCAAAATACAACTAGCGGTGGAGATATGTCCTTCTTCAATATCTGCTACGGGCCGACTGTTTTTCTCGATTGCCTGTAAGAAGTCGAGCATATGAAGGCGTGTAGCCGGAGCTGCATTCAGCTCAATATCTTTCTCTGTTAGATCTTCTGGGTATTGCTCTTTTTCATACAATACATCCTGGTGAATCGCTTTTCCGTCACCATGAGGGACAAAGTCATAGCGCATCGTACTACCTGACAAAGTGCCTTTTTCTCCGTATATTTTGAAAGACCAAGGATAGTCTTTGTCGGCTGGTGTTCCCCAAGAACGGTGTTGCCAAACGCAGTTTAATTCATCATATTCAAAAACAGCAGATTGCGTGTCGGCAATATTAGATTTGCCATCCTTTTGTACATAGATACCGCCTTGTGAACTAATGCGCTTTGGCCAGCCCAAGTCAAGCATCCAACGTACGGTATCCAGCATGTGAACACACATGTCACCCATGATGCCATTGCCGTATTCCATCATGGTTCGCCACCAGCGGCGATGAGGGAGGCCATCATAGGGGCGAAGCGGAGCAGGACCTGCCCACATTTCATAATCGAAGAAATCAGGTACTGCCTCAAGGGGGGGATTGCCATTGGCCCGCATATGATAATAGCAGCACATTTCTACGTGCGATATCTTACCGAGTAAGCCCGCATCAACGATCTTTTTCTTGGCATCGATCAAGTGTGGCGTACTTTTACGCTGCGTACCTACCTGTACTACCTTATTATACTTTCGAGCAGCGGCGACCATAGCTTCTCCTTCCATCACATCTACACTAATCGGCTTCTGTACATACACATGTGCGCCGGCTTTTAAGGCATCAATGCATTGCAAAGCATGCCAATGATCGGGCGTACCAATGATGACAATATCCAACTCATTTTCGGCCAGCATTTTTCGATAGTCTGTATACGTGCGAGGTGTTTTACCTGACTTTTGGCGTTGACTGGTCAGTTGGGCCGCCTCCTTTAAGAGGTTTTTATCCACTTCACAGAGTGCGACGACATCCACATCGGCGACCTGAATCAGTCGGAATAAATCACTTTTGCCGTACCAACCTGTTCCAATGAGTGCTACTTTGTAAGGTTGTGCAGGATGAATGAGGTCGAGACCTGTGGCGCCGAGAGCGGAATAGGCAAGCGTTGCCGAAGCCGTGTGGAGGAAACGGCGGCGATTGATGTTGAATTTATCCATTGGTTGCTTGTTTTCAGTTCGTATTATCGTTTTGATCTAGGATTCTAAGGTAACATCAATACGAGCAAAAAACAAAGAATTGAATGGAAAGATGGATAGAACAGATAGGGAAAAGGAATCATGGCTGTTTTCTGCCGAGAGCTCTAGCCTGACCTTATATCAGGCATTAGCTAGTGAATGTAAGAAAAAACAGGCCTGACTCTATATTTTTATTCTCCTATAACGATAGGTTTTGCGCCCACTTTTCCTTCAGAAGCCATCCGCAACCAATACATGCCTGCTGGGAGATGTCCTGGAAGCTGTAGACTAATATCACCGTCTCCTTGAGGTACTGTAGTTTGCGGAGCTATTCGTTTTCCACTCATATCCAATAGTTGCACTTGCGTATCGGTCGATAGGATATTACTGGTTGAAATGTGAATGGGAGTCCCGGCTTTAGCTGGATTGGGATAAACATTGAAGTTCAAGTTTTGGGCTAATTCTTGCGTGCTGACAGGTTCGCTATCCACTACAAAAGCAACATCCCATAAAATGGACGGGAGCAATAAGTTTAAGGTATCATTTTCAGCAAAAACAGCTTCACCTCCCATTGCTTCGCCGGTAAGGCAATCATACCAGGTAACGAAGTAGCCACCATTTTCAAATCCCGCCAAATTGAGTTCAGCCCCTTCAATGGCAGCTGGAACGCCATTGGTTCGGACATACTCATGATTATAACGGTTGTTGAGTACCCAGCCTGCCGCCAGCTGCTTATCTTCCGATAGAAGCGTATAGGCATCTAATGCGGATCCTAGGCCAACAAATATATAGGAACTGATAGTAATCCAGTCCGTCCCCGTATTGTCTACTGTTATGATATGATCACCTGCGGGAACTTCGATCGTATACGTTTTATTGGTTTGCCCCGATTCTTCCAGGACTAAGACACCGTCTAGTGAGATAGCAATCTTGGGAGTCACACCTTTGTCATTGGCTGTTCGTACACTAAAGGTACCGTCTGTTGGAAAATTGATGGAAAAACTGGGAGGGCTGCGATATTGCGTATTCCAGGAAGAACCGTATAAATATTGACCCAAACTGGCATTACTTGGCGAAAGTTGACCATTGGCATCTATTGTGATGTCTGCTGTACCGATACCCGCCCAACCTAAGGATGGGGTAATCGAAAGATCGCCTGGCGCTCCCTTTACAGTAGCTTCTCCTGGCATCATGTTTTTGTCTAAGAAAGGTATATCGTTAGCGATGTTGGCAACAGGTCCAATGTGATAATAGAGATCATTGGGTTGAATATAGCTATCCCACCACCAGCTCATACCCGTCCCCAGCCCACCGGCAAACAATGGGGACCAGAGGCCATTGTGAAAGTGAATACCATCTGGATCAATATTACGTAGAACGGAACCTTCACTTCCCAATCCAAATTCTCCCGTCAGAGTCGGTTTGCCGAATTCTTCTACATATTTTTTCACACCTCCCGCCAGTACTCGTTCTAGGTTGGGAGAATTAAAGTAAAAGTGAGTTTGTGTAATATCCATATCGGGTAAGGCCCACATCATGGGGTCGTTGTAATCATGGGCGAAACTGGTCGTAATAAGATGCTCATAATTATCAATGGCCCTAATGTACTGACTGATCTCTGCGTGCCAATCAATCACTTTTTCCTTGTGTTGATTGAAGTCATCGGTCCATTCTACTTCATTGAATAATTCCCAGGCCATGATGCTCCGAGAATAGCCCCAACGAGCGATGACATAGCGAAGGCGGTTCTTGGTGTGACCAACAGCTTCATCATCTGTGAAGAAATCCCAGGTGTTTTGGCAAGGCCCACCATTAGTGCTATTGTATGGGCTGTCACTCCAATTGGGATTCACCCCAGAAGATACTTGTCCGTGGTGTTGCAAGGCCAGCATTACATAAATGCCATTCTCACTACAATAGTCAAACAACCAATCCTGGTACGCACTATTAATTTCCTTGTATTGACGTAAACCCTGAAATTGGTTTTGACCACCTCGCCACTCCAAACCCAGTCCCCAATGGGCGTGCCATAGCCTGAAAAAGTTGCCCCCTTGGTCTTTGAGATTAGTGAGCCAGTTCTTGTAATCCAAGTAGGCATTGTTATTTTGCCAACAGATATTCTCTCCTATGGCAATGTATTGTTCTCCATTGTCAAAATTCAGAAAATTGGTCTGGTTATCGCGGATATAGCCCTTGTTTTGTGGGGCGGTAATGGTGGTACAATCGAAAAAAAGTGCTGCTGAAGTACTGATTCCATTTGCGTCTTCAATCTGTACCTCATAAGTCCAAGTCCCAATTTGATCCGGAGCAAACCGAATTCTAAACTCTCCCTCGTTGCTATTTTGACTTAGATTACCGGTTTGTTCGTTGATCATTAAATCCCACATGAAGAAACCATCAACGCTTCGTTTTTGACCAGTGGGGCTCGTGAAAATAGCAGAAACACGTACTTGGTCGTAGTCGTATGGATTGGTGTATTGGGCGGTGACTTCCACTTGGGCCTCAAATTTGCCATACTTTTCTACCGCACTGGAAAAAGGAGAAATGGCATCGATAGAAGGATTCATGATAGAATTAGATTTCCCAAGAAAAGAGGAACTCAGCATACTTATTAAAAGCAGTTTTTTCAACATTTTAGCTTCTTCTGATTTATCAAAGCAATTTATTGCGACTTCCTACATAATATCTCTTATTATTAACCTCTAATAAAGGATGAAATATACCTACTCGGAAGAGCCCTTAGAACATGATCCTGGTTTTGTATTCAAGTAGTAAGGTAAAAGTTTAGATATGACCAAGCAAATAATACAATCGATCTGCCTGATAATTGTTATTAGCCTTCTGGCTTTTTCCTGGGCAACCATTGAAAATATAACTTTTATCAAAACGGTCGATGCAAAGGCGACTAAAGCAACTAAGGCACTATTTGACAACCTAAAACGGAATGCTGGTAAGCAGGTGCTGTTTGGACAAGAGGATGCGCTCGCATATGGGGTGGAATGGAAAGAGTGGAATAAAAGCCGATCCGATATCAAAGATGTATGTGGCAAGCACCCCTCCTTGGTGGGATGGGAAATGAGTAAGCTGGGGCAAGGGCCGTTGAATATCGATTCAGTCAGTTTTAAACACATGAGGGGCTGGATCAAGGAGATTTATAAGATAGGAGGAGTGAATACGATTAGCTGGCACATGGATAATTTCGTAACGGGCAGTGATTCGTGGGATGTTGGGGAGAAGGTCGTGACAACTATTTTGCCAGGGGGTAAGCACCATGCCGCCTACAAGGCTAAGCTCGACCTGTTTGCTGATTACCTAAAAAGCCTGAAAGTGGGTTTTATCTTCCAAAAGCCCATTCCTATCATTTTCCGCCCTTTTCATGAGCATACAGGAGGATGGTTTTGGTGGGGGCGACCGCATTGTACCGCTGAAGAGTATAAAACCTTGTGGCATTTTACCGTCGATTACCTCAAAAATGAAAAGCAGGTACACAATCTGTTATACTGCTATTCGACAGATGTATTTAAAGATGAAGCCGACTATATGGAATTCTATCCCGGAGATGATTATGTAGATATACTGGGACTGGATGATTACCATGATTTGTCGGTAAAAGGGAAATCGGAAGACCTCGTTCGTCGCTTGCGATTATTGGTGGAAATGGCGGAACAAAGAGGAAAGGTACCGGCTTTTTCTGAGACTGGACAAGAAGCTATCCCTGATGAAAAATGGTGGACAGAAAGGTTGTTGAATCCGATCAAATCAGATCCTGTTGCTTCGCGTATTGCCTATTTGATGGTTTGGCGAAATGCTCGGAAAAACCATCATTATGGCCCATATCCCAATCATCCCAGTACCCGCAATTTCTTGACTTTTAGCAAGGATAATTGGCTGGTTTTTGAAGGACGAATTCCTGACTTATATCGTATACATCGCTGATAGCCTCAGCTGGCAAGAAAAGCAAGCCGTTGTGTCATAATAGGCCAGTAGATTGCATGTGATACTGGTATCAAATTGCACAATCCTAATAGTCATTGGTCAAGAATTATTAGGTTCATACAAAAAGTCCCAAATTTAAGAACTTGTTTGGAGATGACTTGATCATCCGCTAAACCCAGGAACACCTATTATGGAATTACACATCATTGATATCATTATCATTTTTGCCTATATCCTGGCGACCGTCGGGATAGGCTTTTGGATCTCAAAGAAAGCTTCCAAGAACATGAAAAGCTATTTCTTGGGCGGGAATGAGATCAAATGGTATATGCTAGGCTTGTCCAATGCCTCAGGTATGTTTGATATCAGTGGTACGATGTGGATGGTCACTTTGCTTTTTATTTATGGTGTGAAAAGTGTCTGGATTCCCTGGCTGTGGCCGGTATTTAACCAGATCTTTATGATGGTCTTTCTGTCCGTTTGGCTGAGGCGCTCCGGGGTGATGACGGGAGCCGAATGGATAAAGTTTCGTTTTGGTGAGAGTAGAGGGGCGAATTTATCCCATATGATTGTTGTTTTCTTTGCCCTCATTGTTGTGATCACTTATGTAGCTTATGGCTTTATCGGCATTGGTAAGTTTTCGGCAGCCTTCTTGCCTTGGGAATTGGCCACGGATGCTACGACCAATGAGGTGCTATACCTGTCTCTTATACACATCTCCGAGCCCACGA
>CAJXUM010000082.1 GCA_913060855.1 uncultured Lewinella sp.
AGATCAGCCTCGGTCTCGTGGGCTCGGAGATGTGTATAAGAGACAGGCGTTATACACATCCCGTACTGCAACGTAGTCTTTGTTTATTAGATAGTGAACACAAGCCCTATACCATCGCAGAGTTAGCCGCTCAACAAGGTGTCTCTACACGTTATTTACATCAACTTTTTACGATTCAATTAGGGATCGGCGCGAAGCGCTTTTGCCAGATACAGCGAGTGAAGAAAACACTGAGACAAGCCCAAGCTGGCTGGAGTTATGGCTGGGCAGATTTGGCGAATGATAATGGTTACTATGATCAATCTCATATGATCGATGAGTTTCAGTCTTTATTGGGCACTTCTCCGGGGGCATTGATCGGTAGACTCAGTAAGTAGGAAAGCAAATTTTTGTTCCGATTTCTCCAATACATTTATTGTCCTTCGGCATAATTTAGCGTCCATCAACAACTCTATAAATATGAGACGCCATCACCCGATCCTTGTTTTTTGCCTTGTTTTTATTTGTCTGTCCTGTAGAGGTCAGCAAAAAGAACGAATCCCTTTTAGTTCCACGGAACGTTTCGGTTTCTATATCAATAAATGGTTAAATCAGCATCACTTTCTGTATAAGGTAGCCGAAGATTTAGCCAAGGACTCCTCCTTACAATTAGTAGCTTTACCCGATTTTCAACAGCTTTCGACAGCTGATCAGGCAAAGGCAGCTGAAGCGCTAGCTTATTACCAAACGCACATCATCGACAAGAACCTCCTATTCAATGCAGAGTTAGCTACGGTCAAAGCCCAGCTCTCTCAATTGCCCGATCAGGTATCCTGGGAGGCAACTAGTTTTGAAGCGTCATTAGTGGCAGTATGGAAGATTTTTGATCCTGTGTATGAAAAATACTTTTGGCCGAGCCATAAAGCCAAGAATGAAAAGGTTGTTAGGCAGCACCTCGATCGTATTACCTCCTTTGAGGACAGGGCCTTGACTCGCTTGAGCCAGCTGGCCCAGGCGGAATGGCCGGCAGCTAAAATCCGGGTAGATGTGAGTTTTTATGCAGATTGGGCAGGAGCTTATACCTCTACGAAACCTTTGCATATTGTGATCAGCACCGCAACGCTAGGACCAGAAGGCGATTGGATAGAAATGCTGTTTCATGAAGCTAGTCATAGTTTGATTAGTGGCCGACGGGGAATGGTTGCCGCTACTATAAAAGAGATTGCTACGGAATCAGACTTAAGTATCCCACGGCAATTATGGCATGCGGTACTTTTTTACTTTGCAGGTACCGTTACCCAAGAACTGCTGATGGAAGAGGGTGTTGACTATGAACGCTATATGCTACGCGAAAAAGTATTTAATCAATATTATGAAAAATTGGATATCCATATGAAGTCCTACTTGGAAGGAGAGATAGAACTGAAAGTAGCCTTGGAGCGACTAATGGTGAGTTTGCAAAAATAGGGAATCCCATACGTGCTGCCATTTTGACAGGTATTGGTGTAATGTGCCCTTTATTGACAGTAATCTGTCGCTGGCATCTTTATTGAGCTATTGTAATTGTTATTAAATAGTTCTTTAGGGGGCTGGAAATAAGTAAGGTACACAAGCCGAACGTGTAGGTTATTTTTTTCCAAAGCCCTTATTACCCAATAAAACTCGATTGTTATGTCTGATCAAAATTCAGAGCAGCGCCCCTTTTTTAATATCCCTAAATTTTTTGAAGAAGCCTTTGGTAAGGATTTCAAAGATTGGACCTCGGATGCCTGGTACAACTTCGGCGTATATATTCCTGCGGCCAATATCAAAGAGATGCCTGATGGTTTTGAGCTCGAGATGACTGCTCCTGGCCGGGTCAAAGAAGATTTTTCTATCCGCTTTGAAGATGATCGACTTCATATTGGAGTGCCAAAGAAACCCATCCATCCCGAAGATGAAACTCGTTTTACGCGCAAAGAGTTCGCTTATCCTGCTTTCCGTCGCCAATTCAACTTTCCTAAATACACGGTTGACCAAGCCGCCATTAAGGCTACCTATGAACAAGGAATCTTGAAGGTGACACTACCTAAGCGTGCAACGGCTAAGGAGAATGATACTCATAATATTATCGTGGATTAATTAGCCTATAATGAAAGATGATTGCTCTTCAAGGGATAGTCAGATGTCATACTTCTGAAGTCTTGCTGAGCAACTCTTTATTATCTGTATTTATGAACTATATGCTGAGGTTGGAAAGGTTTGTCTAAACTAAACCACCTTCAAGTACAGTATTAGGAAATGCCCTCATTCAAGCCCTTGTGTTTGAATGAGGGCATATTGTTTTAGGAAATAGGTCCAGTCCTGGTAACTAAACTTTCTTACACGTTCGCATTTATAAATCAGAACGACCCTTACCTTTTTTCGGCCCACCTTTGTTAGGTTATTTAAAGAATGCATTAAAAATAATCTACATCAGATAGGGGGCGAAAGCCGTTCCTGCATCTTGAAATTGAAAGCTTTTAAAAACATATGAAATGACAAGCTACTAGTTAATTGCGATTGAAAAGGCTTAAAAGTTGAAACGTTTAGTGGCGCCATACTAATCTAAACATCTTAACGGATAAGCTTTAAATAACTCCAATAGCTGGTCGCTGAACGAAATGACTTAATTTCCCAAAGAGATCTTTTACAGACTGATTAGCTAAGTCTGTATCACAAGTTTCTTTACCACCAGAAAACAATCTACAACCCGATGAAAAGAATGTTATTATGTACCCTTTTGCTGGGGGTGCTAGGAGGGCTCTATGCCCAAGAAAAAGCTACCTTGAGTGGCTATGTCAGAAACGCAGCTGATGGCGAAGTACTCTTATTTGCCAACGTTTTTGTACAAGAATTGGAAACCGGAACGACCACCAACCACTATGGTTTCTATTCCTTAACCCTTCCCCAAGGCACTTATTCCTTGTCGGTTTCCTACCTCGGCTATCAAACCAAAGAACAAACCATTGATTTGAAGGCAGACCTCGAACTCAATATCAATCTAGAAGAGGGGGGCGAAGTCTTACAAGAGGTCGTGGTCTCGGGCAAGGCTGCCGATGAATCAGTGGCCGCTGTGGCCATGAGCCGGATCGACTTACCTATCAAACAAATCAAAAAATTGCCAGCGTTGTTTGGTGAACCCGATGTGATCAAAACGATCCAGATGTTGCCTGGGGTGACCTCTGCCGGTGAGGGAACTTCCGCCTATTTTGTAAGGGGAGGTAGCGCTGATCAAAACCTGGTTTTGATAGATGAAGCGCCCGTATACGATGTATCTCACTTGTTTGGGCTGTTCTCGGTCTTCAATTCTGATATTATCAAGAGTGCCGAACTGTATAAGGGAGGGATTCCCGCTAAGTACGGTGGACGCCTATCTTCTTTATTGGAGGTCACGACCAAAGATGGAAATGACAAAAAAGTGGAAGGATCAGGGGGGATCGGCTTGATGGCGGCTCGCCTGAGTCTGGAGGGACCTATTCAGAAAGAGAAAGCTTCTTTCATCGTATCTGGCCGGCGCTCTTATGCCGACCTAATCATGAATCAAATTGATGACCTTGATGGGACAACGGTTAGTTTTTATGACTTGAATGCGAAGGTTAATTGGAAACCAAATAATAAAAATCGCTTTTTCATTGCTGCCTATGATGGGCGAGACAACTGGAAATTCGGAGAAGATTTCAAAATGGGATGGGGGAATACAACCGGCACTTTCCGCTGGAATCACCTTTTTAACGAAAAACTCTTCTCCAATACGACACTAGTGTATAGTGACTTTGACTACCGTCTCGAGGATTTGGATAGTGCAGATGGATTTGTTTGGGATGCCAACCAACGAGAGGTTTCACTCAAGGAAGATTTGACCTTTTTCATTAGTCCTAAGTTCACGCTACAAATGGGATACCAAGGTATCTATCGTCGATTTAGCCCTGGGAAAATTAGCCCTAACAATGCTGCTTCTATCTTCAAAGAAACGGAATTACAGAAGATGGCCGCCCTCGATCATGCCTTATATATAGGTGCTGAACATCAGGTGTCTGAGCGTTTGAGCCTACAATATGGGCTTCGATTTTCAGTATTCCAACCCATTGGGAAAGGAACGATTTATGAATATGCTGAACCGACAGATAATGTGGATATTCTCGTGAAAGATTCTACGGTCTATGGTAGTTTTGAGACCATAAAAACCTTTTCCAATTTTGAACCTCGCTTCAATGCACGTTATCGTTTGGACCCATCCAGTTCGCTCAAGTTTTCCTACCAGCGGATGGCGCAATACATTCACTTGATCTCCAATTCTACCGTACCGATTCCATTTAATACCTGGGCACCTAGTTCCCCTTACCTAGAACCACAATTGGCGGATCAACTGGCCTTGGGCTATTTCCGGAATTTTAAGGATAATACCTATGAGTTCTCCGCTGAGGCTTTTTACAAGCAAGCACAGGATGTGACCGAATTTGCGGATCATGCCAATATTTTCTTTAACAAGCATTTAGCGACCGAATTTAGACAAGGAGATAGTGAATCCTATGGTTTGGAATTGTTTGTCCGTAAGGTAAAAGGGACGATGCAAGGTTTTGCTAGTTATACCTTGTCCAAGGCAACAATGGACATCAAGGGAATTAATGCAGATGAAGTTTTTCCGGCCAATCACGATCGTCGCCACAGCCTGAACCTCGCTATGACCTATACTTTAAACCCGCAGTGGGACTTGGGGGCGAATTTTACCTATTCTAGTGGTCGCCCTATCACATTGCCTACCGGTAAGTTTCAGTTTGAAAACTATCAAGTGGACTATTTCTCTGGCAGAAACGGCTACCGTTTACCCGATTTTCATCGCCTGGATCTTTCTGTTACTCACGATTCGAAGAAGAATAAAGACCGAAAGTTCAAGCGCACCTTTAGTGCAGGTATTTACAATGCTTATAACCGGCAAAACCCTTTCACCATTTATACCCGGAAAAAGCAGGATGATGATGGTAATGTAATCGGTGAGGGTACCGATAAAGAAGCGCGCCTGGTTTACCTATTTGGCATTATGCCTTATTTCAGCTGGAATTTCCAGTTCTAAAGTTTCACTCCAAAAGAAAACAACCATGAAAATACAAACCATATTATATTGTTTAGCTGCGGTATTATTGTCCACCGCCTGTGAGAAAACCATAGTGCTAGACCCTGGGCAAACGGAAGAATTGTTTGTCATTGAGGGCTTAATTACGAATAGTTTAAGCAAGCACCAGGTAAAAATATCCAAGAGCCAAACCTTTAATTCCTCCGGTGGGGCACTGGGCGTTTCTGATGCCACAGTATCGGTTTCTGATGACCTAGGACAAACCATAGAATACGGCGAAGTACAGCCTGGTGTTTACCGAGCCAAAGAAGCATTCACAGGAGAAATCGGCCGCACTTATACCTTGACGATCGATTATGAAGACCGACAGTTTACGGCTACCGAACAAATGCAAACCATGGGGACAGTAGATACTTTACTGACATTGATTGATGAAGAGGAAGCCGCTGATCCCGAAGATGAAGGGCGGTTTTATGATGTATTGGTATTTATGAGCGAACCACAAGAAACGGAAAACTTCTATTTGGCCAAATTTTATCGAAATGGGGAATTGGAAAATTTTGATGGAGATGATGTGTATGTATTTGATGATGTAGCTATTGGTGGTCAACTAGAAGCATTGCCAGGTCCTGTTTTTTATGCAGAAGGAGATGTGGCTCGTACAGAACTGTATAGCTTAAGTCGAAGGGCTTTCCGCTTTTATAATGATTTGGCTACCAATGTGGCAAATGATGGCGGTTTATTTTCAAGTCAGCCCGCTAATGTAAGCACCAATCTGGAGGGTGGGGCCATTGGTTATTTTCAGGTTTCTGCGATTGATGTCGATGAAGTGGTGGTGAAATAGAAGGGTTTATAATGAATCATTCTGTGTTTTGAGCGGATCGTTTGAAGTATTTGGTTCTGTTGCAGGGGGTGGGTTGCGGGTTGGCAAACCCATAAAACCACCACCCGCAACGGCCTAGTCACCGCTGCCTTTTGCGTGGAAAAATTAGGGATAACCCATGATCTACTCAAAAGTCTCATTGACCACCAAATCATCACTTTCATTCCAAACCTTTAACTCGTCTACTTCCCCCGCACCCCGGAATTTGAATCGAAAACCAACGATTTCTCCTATGTCTTTAGAGAATTGACCACTTAAAACAGGTTCCTGATTTATTGTAAGTTCTACCTGTTTATTGTTAACCGTCAATTGCATAGTTTGCCACTCCCGGTCTTGGTAAGCCAAACCAGAAAGGTCCATTTTTGCTCCGGCAAAGACAAGGTCACTGAAACGAGCGCTTATTTCTCCGACACAACCTGCGATGGACATAGGTATTCGCATAAAACCATTCGTACAATTGATGGTCAAGTAAGAAAATTGACAAGGAGCTTTACCATCTATAAAGGTGTGTCTAAAGCGGGTCTCTACCTTAAAGTCACTACTTTTTAAATCGCCAAAATCTTGTACTAGATAATAGGCCAGAACTGGGATTTTTTCTCTTTCATGCAGAGAGGCAACCAATTCAGCTTGTACTGATAAATAAGGAGAGCGCTGCCATTCTTCTGGTAGAATGTATTGTGGAATGGGATCTTGTTCGATAGCGGCCATCCATCCATTAGAGTTGATAAATAGATCATGCTCTTTGAGAATTTGATCATCTACCACCATTTTAGCACGATAGTAACCAGGGTAATAATAGGTGGATGTTACCTCTTGACGAGTAGGATCAATGGTAAATCGCTTGCGCTGGTCCCAGGATTGCTGTATTTCAAATGTTTTTCCCGAGATGTTGCTTACATCATATTCGAAAACAACCGTATTAGGTAATCCTTCGGAGAGGGGACGAGTGGAGAATTGAACTTGCTCTTTTACTTCCGCTGAGAATGCTTCGAAAGTAGCTGTTTGTTTTTGCCAGCCTACTAAAAATAAGACGGTAAGTAGAGTGAGAAAAAGAACTGGAAGAACCCACCTTGGTTTTCTGGTAGTAGCTTTTACCGGAAGAGTAACTTCAGGTATTGATTTCTCTACGATCGGATCGGGTGGCGTGCTTAATTTTTGCTTAAACACCCGCCAATTATCAAATTCAAGAAAGCGGGCAATCGCATTTAAGGTGGTGGGATGAGGCGTCGCATTGTAGTGCACGCGACCAACCAGCCTTTTTAATGTCGTGACACTTAAGCTCAAGTCGGTAGCTGCCAAGATAGCATCGCTCAAGTTTTGAAAATCTTCGCTGGTCCATTCTTCGACGGATCCCCAGCCGAGTTTTTGTTCGAGCTTCTGCCGGGCTTTTACCAAGTACCAATGGTCGTTTCGGCCTTCTTTAACCATGTTCAGTCGGGTTTTATAGGTACTAAAATAGCTTATTTTTTGAAGACCACGTGCTGTTGGGTGGAGAAGTTGAATCAACTTGAACGAGAATGAATGGCAATTTTTGAGCCTAGTTTCCATATTTGTAGCACGAAATTAAAACGGGCTGGATGAACTAGCGCCGTCTGTAGAGGTTCTTATTCTTGACAATACGTGGGGAGGCTAACACCCAATCCCTACTATATTCTATTGTAAACCTAAATTTTATTCTAATGAGAAAAGTGTATTTAGCTATTGGTCTATTGTTTTTTGCGTTGCAATTTGTGGTAGCACAGGAGTTGGTGGTTCGTCCTAACGCCAAGCAATTAAGCACCGGAGAAGTTGAGGCTAGAAAAAGTCCCATGAGCTCCAGTTTCATGAAGAAAGGAGATGCTTATGCTCGCGTAGTTTACAATCAACCTCACTTGAAAGGCCGTAAGATGCTAGGTGAGAAAGAAGCTTTTGGTAAAGTATGGCGCTTGGGTGCCAATGAATCCACTGAGCTTTTTATTACTGCTGATCTTGAAGTAGGAGGAAAGACACTTACAAAAGGTGCTTATTCCGTTTTTGCTGTTCCAGAAGCTGATAAATGGACGCTGGTTTTTAATAGCGAACTAGGTGGATGGGGTGGTTACGGCTACAGCGCTGATAATGATGTTTTACGGGTAGAAGTTCCCACACAAGTAGCACCAGAATCTTTTGAAGCTTTTACCATTTGGTTTAGTGATGATGGTTCCGCTTTGAATATGGCCTGGGGCAAAACACATGTCAGTGCGCCGGTAGCTTTCAAGTAAAGATCGGTCTCTTTTTATTCTCTAGTACAGCCTTCTCAGCTGTACTGACCGTCTGACTCAACGACGATTGCTTATTTCTTTCTCTCTACAGACTTTAGCTATACCTACGTTGAAACCTTTGGTTTTCCAAAAAAAAACTTCAAGTACGGTATATACTGACCGAATCGAGTTGATACCTTCTCAAAAGACTTTGCGTCAAGTATACATTGAAAATATATTGGATGACTATCCTCCGTTGGCAGCAACGGAGGGCTAGTCTCCTATGCCCAATCATGATCAAAACAATATAAAACAATATGAATAATAGAAGATGGGCAGTATTCGCTGCTTTAGTTTTTTGTAGTGGCTTGGCTTTCGGACAGGCCCAGAAAATCAGTTTTACTTCCGATGATTGGCAGTTTGCTAATGATGATCACCGGGTAGAGACCTTCAAAGGCAAGGAATGTCTGTATTTAGGTCCAGGCTACGCGCTGAATAAGACGAATTTTAAGAATGGAGTGGTCGATTTTGATATCTCCTTCTCCGAAAAGAGGCAATTTTCTGGCTTTTTCTTCCGACAAGTAGATGATAAAAACTACGAGGATTTTTACTTGCGCCCCCACCAATCTGGCAATCCTGATGCGAATCAGTATACGCCGGTTTTCAATGGCCTTTCTGGCTGGCAACTCTACCATGGAGAAGATTATGGAATGGCTTTTAAGTACCGATTTGATGAGTGGATGCATGTGCGAATGGTCATTGTGGAAGACCGGATGGAGGTCTATATCGATGATATGGAAAAGCCATTGATATATGTGCCACAACTCAAACGTGAAATAGTATCGGGAGGCTTCGGTTTTAAAACGGGGCGTAATCCTGTTCGGGTAGCTAATCTGCAAGTTGAACATACGGACAATGCTCCGCTACATAATGCGCCCAAAGCTTTTCCTGCGGCAGAAAAAGGAACTATCATGCAATGGATGGTATCGAATACGATAGCCCCAAGCGAAATCGTACAAAAAAAGAGTTGGAAACCAGAAGAACTCCCTGTTTCCGATTGGAAGACACTTGAGAGTGAATATAATGGCACTGCCAATATAGCGAGAGTGACTGGTCGAACCCCAGAAAAAAATACTGTGTTAGCAAAAGTAACCATCCAATCAGCGAGCGAGCAAATTAAACAATTTGACTTTGGGTATAGCGACATCGTGCACCTTTATTGCAATGGGCAACTGTTGTTTGCTGGGAGTAATGGCTATATGACCCGCGATTATCGATACCTAGGGACTATTGGTTATTTTGAAAGTGTCTTTCTACCCTTAAAGAAAGGAGAAAATGAAATCTGGCTGGTAGTAACCGAAAACTTTGGGGGTTGGGGCGTTAAAGGAAAATTCGAAAACATGGAAGGACTAGCCATAAAGAAGTAAGAAATTACACGAAAGTGTAACGTTTAGTTATGTTTAGCCTATTCGCGAGAGCGGATAGGCTTTTATTCGAAGAAACGCCTACTTTTAAAAATTAAGACCAGCTTCTAAAAGTACTTCATATTATATTTCATCATACAACTACGTTTGATCTAAATTGACTTAAATGAAACTCAAATTCAACCTACTGGTATTTATTGGATTACTCTTATGCAGTACCTCGACTGCTCATAGCCAATCCCAAGCTACAACCTTGCCCTATGCAGAGATACCTGCTGCCCCTAAAAAATACAATGCTTGCACCGTCGCAGCTCGAATGCTGGATGGACTGGGTTTTCGCTACTACTGGGCAACGGAAGGGCTACGACCTGAAGATCTAGCATTCAAACCTAGCGAAAGCGGACGCACAGCCGATGCCACCTTAGACCATATATATGGATTAGCTAGTGTTGTGCTCAATTCTGTGAAGGAACTCCCCAATACTAGCCCAAGACCCAATCCGCCAACTACTTTCGAAGAAAAACGCCGACGTACATTGGCTGCGATAAAGGAGGCTAGCGACATCCTTAAGAAAACCAAGCCCAGGAAAATGAAAGACTTTAAAATTATTTTTGAAAGAGGAGATAGTCGTTCTGAGTTTCCGTTCTGGAACCAATTAAATGGGCCAATGTCTGACGCACTTTGGCATGTAGGGCAAGTAGTTACCTTCCGCCGATCCTCCGGCAATCCTATGAACCCTAAGGTCAGCGTTCTTCAAGGAAAGATTCGGCAGTAGTTTACAAATGGAGTGTATTGGAACCTTATAGTCATTTCTTGGGCATTATTTTTGATTTGGGAATGCACGGATGTCTTGCTATTTTTATACAAATACGAGACGTGCTTTACTTTTCAAATCACCTAACTATACATTCCTATGCACTCCATTTATCATGATCTACCTATTCTAGCTTCATCCAAAGCTGTTTTTGATGCCGTTACCCTTCCAGAACATTTAGTCAATTGGTGGCCACAACGATGTACCGGCCAGCCAGAGGAAGGGAACACCTATAATTTCTTTTTTACACCCGCCTATGATTGGTACGGGAAAGTAGTGAAATGTGAACCCAACAGGGCTTTTCATATCAAGATGACTAAATCGGACGAAGATTGGGATCCTACTTCCTTTGGTTTTGACTTTAAGGAAGAAGAAGCTGGCATTCGGTTGGCATTTTGGCACAAAGGGTGGCCAGCCTGCAATGATCATTACCGAACATCTTCCTATTGCTGGGCTATTCTGCTGAAAGGCTTGAAGGATTATGTAGAGAAAGGCATCATTGTTCCATTTGAAGAACGAGAATAAACGCTAAGGGGGAGGTGTAAATATTGAATTTATTTATACCTCACCTCTCAAACAAAAACGCCAGGCAAATTCTAATAAATAGATTGCCTGGCTGCTATGCTAACCAAAATAGTATAATGCTAATTCTTTGAGAGATTGCGCAGAATTATAACGTTTATAATACGGAATATGCTGTGCCGTCTACAAATGAATGTTTTATCTATTGTTGCAAATAGAGAGCGTTGTAATGAAGTCGTTCAATTTGGAAAGGATAAGTTTTTTCTACAGACTGCTAGTATAGGAAGAATTCCCTAAAATAAGAAATTTATTAGATGAAATTCTTTACACTTGAGCATAAATAACTGATTTTTCTTTAAAGTATTCTGCCTTGAAAAAATCAGATATCTTATAGTTTTCTATGTAGTGTCCTTTGTGAAGAACAGTCATTTCTGCACTGATATTACTGCCTGTCTCTTATACACATCTCCGAGCCCACGAGACCGAGGCTGATCTC